>NZ_ANNK01000132.1 GCF_000334155.1 Halalkalibacterium ligniniphilum
CCCTGTCACAATCGTTACAACACCGCTGACAATAGCTGTGATTACAATCTTTGTGAGAGTCCGTCTGAGCCACGTTGTATCTTCGACAATTTTGTCTAAGCTTTTCGACAAGCCTTGTATTTCTCTGTCTTGAAGTTTGTCATTGAGTTTAAGTTCATCAATCTCTTTCCTCATGACTTTTTGCTCGACTTCTACACCTTCAAACCGTTTCGACATATTAGCGATGGTGCTTTCCATAATGTCCATGCCTGGTTCGCTCCTTTTAGCTTCACTCCTGACATAATAAACACCCCTCACTCTATATCTAGGAGCTTAGGCTATTTACTCCCTTGTGATTTTGCGATATAACTAATCCAACTCCTGTTCCTTGTGGCAGGAGCTAGGGGAGACTGCAGCTCCCCGACTATCATTAGACATAAAAAAATGCACCTCTCATAGAGTGGTGCTTGCTGCGTATCATCTTCCGTTTGTTCAGCATGTATATAAATCCCTATAAATAGTGACTTGTAGCGATTAGTATTAATTGTAGAATGCGTAATAGAACATAGTTGCTCACCTCCAGACATAATAAAAAAGCCAAACATAATCATGTCGACTTTTCTATTATTTATTATTAAATTAAAGCCCCCGTTAGTTAAACAGTGAAAAAAGATAATCTATATGAATTCAAATAATATAGTGATAACTAAACTTTGAATAAGTAGGACCGAAACGAAACCCCAAGTTAAAATTTTACCTTTTTTCTTCGATATAAATGCGTGAACTAAGTAATTAATTAAAAACATTATAATCATTACAATTAGTAATGAAAACCAAAATGGCGACGTGTAAGTTATAGTCATTTTTTATTCCTCACTTTCAATCGAATTTATTAACCTGCCTTGTTAGCGAAAGAAGGGAGACTGCTCTTGTACAGCAATCGCACCCATTAGCTCAATAACAATGTCTAAAAACTTTATTTTTCGACTCCTATACTAAGCTCTCTTTCCCCCCATTTTATGATAAAGAGACATGATGACCCAAATAGCAGTTGGAAGTGCGACCGCACCAATTACCATAAACGCCAAGAGGCGAACTGCACTGTCTGAGTCATCGACAAATAACAGTATAATAACAGCAATTAAGAAGAGAAAGAATGGTATAGGTTTCAATAGATTGACTAATCTTTTTTTCCTTTTACCTTCCATTTGTTATTGTATGTTGCGATCACAGTCCAAGCTGTTGGGATGGCAATTATACTAAGAATAACAGCTATTACATGAAGTAATGATTTTAAGGTACCAGAGCTTATCATTGCTCCAACCCATACTAGTACTGTTATTAAAACTAACGGAATTGCTAGACATTTCATGGAACCAATTAAATTTTCATACTTTTCAACTGATGTGTCACGGTCACTATAAATCGGTTTTGTACCAGGAGGTGCTCGAAATAAATGAATATATCCTTCTGAGGCAATATGCGACCATCCAGAAGATGAAAAAAAGTCAAAGTATTCCTCTTCTTCATCCTCTTTGAATGAACGATAATCTACACTGTAGATATAATCTGAGCTTTCTCCTTTTTCAAGCGTATACCCCATAAACTTAAAGTCACTGACATGCCAACCCTTCAAAGAAAATCGGCGTAATTTTTCCATGTCCTTTTCCTCAGAAAAAGCTAACCCACCTGACGTAATATACTTTGTTTGCCTCATTCTTCAACCTCCTTCAATCCAGTTTCCGCTAATTGAATCATCAGTTTTCTTAGCTTCACATCTTCTTCTAATACTTCTCTGCCCTTTTCAGTAAGCAGATATGTTTTACGTCTTGAATTCGACCCATCATGCAAATAAATCCACTCTTGTTTTAATAACTTTTTAATAATCGTGTACATTGAAGCGGGACCTATAGTAATTGCCCCTTTTGTTGTTTCTTCAATTAAGTTCATAATAGCGTAACCATGCCTTGGTTTAGTTAAAGCAGCCATAATATAAAACATTGAATCTGTTAATTGCTCCGTTTTCTTCAACCAATCACCTTCTATATCTTTTTAAGATATATCATAAAGCGATATATATCTAAAAATAATATATCATGATGTAATATATATGTCTAGAGCTATATCAATTTGATCAGCAATATGTGATCTTTATCCATAAGAATCAAAAAAGAGCCCTTACAATGGGCTTTTCACTAAATCTAAACATATCGGATTTTCTTGTCCATATCCTTCTACAACTAACCTGCTCCGTTTGTTGAACAACATTGCAACAATAATACCATATATAGCCAATAGGAAGGCATATGTTCACCCTCGATATATCCGTATTTAATGTCTGTTTCCCACAGTTTATTAGAAGTTATAATGCTACAGTTTTGAGCTAAGCGTCTTGGATAAGTGACCTTTTTCTTTCATTTGGTCGTAAAATATCGAGTTCTTTGCATAGACGATATATCTTCTTTTTATTGATGATGAGATCATAGTGTCGACGTATATGTTTGGTAAGCTTACGATATTTACAGGCATAAGCATCGCCTTTAATTTCTTCTAATAACCATTCTATTATTTGTTCATCTGCTATTTTCTTTCCGTCCTTCGTGCTGGAGTAACCTGGTGCTGGACGTCCCTCACTCACTTGCTTCTCTTTTACCTTATAATTCTTTTGATAATAGTAGATAGATCGAGGAAGCCCAATGATTTTTAGCACCGTTGAAACAGCATAACCTTTATTAATCCAGTGATCAGTCAATAAGTGAGGGGTTTTTTTTATGAGATCACAGAGTATGGCAATCTCTAAATCTTTTTCACCGAGTTACTTTTTAAGTTGATCATTTTCTTGAGATAACTGTTTTGTTTCTAGGAGAGCTGCATCACCAATGGTCGTATGGTCATCAAACTTCCCTTCTTCATATTCTTTTACCCAGCGATTGACCATGTAGGCTTAGCTCATAATGACGTGCAACAAGTGCTGCATTGATGCTGTTCTTTCAGCTACTCGCAGTTCTGCCATATTTACACAAGATGTTGAGGATACGTCGAGCAATTCATGAACGGTTTCCTCGATATGCTGGAGTTCGAAATCTTCCATCACCCCAAGAGGTTTGGAGAAATCAATTTCTTTTATATGCTCTTTTGCTTCTTTCAGTTCTTTTCTCGCTAAGTATGTTAATGCAGCTGGGTGATGATCGACTTGAGGTCCATTCATATAAGGAATAAACACTCCACCTGTAGCCTGTCGATGCAATTCCAATGTAAACTGTGCATCGTCTAATCCTGCACAATACTCTGGCCAATCCTCCTTGCTAACACTTCACTTGTCTGTTTCATGGTTAGCAATTCTTGACCGTGAATAAGACGTTCGTGTTGCAAGCTCTTGTTGTGTCAAGCCGGTTCTTTTTCTCGATTCAGCTACCAATTGACCGATTGACATAAAACCCTCTCCTTCTGTGACAGATTGATTATTTAGTTGTTTCATATAAGCATGTAAACTTTACATTTGATATGGGGTTGTCCAGCCAAAAGAGCTTATTTTAAGCTCTTTGTTGATGAACACTGCGCAATCGCTTCAACGATTTGCTCGCAAACTGGATTTCCTCTAATCAGTTCATTCTTAAACCATTCTTTAATTTCATGTGGTTGTTTGTGAATTAGGTTGGAATAGACAGTTGCTGTTGTGTTCCCAAGCTTAAACTCTTTTTTATCCACGGCGGATTCCCCCTTTTGACCATTTATATGCTCCTGGGGGGAACGGACAACCCTCGCATTTGTTGACCTTTGACGCGGAACAGCCATATGAACTTCACCTCCTTTAGTAGGATATTTCTCCCTTCTGACGAAATGTGTAAATGGAAGGAAGGCGTGATTGAAGATAACAACAACGTTCTTCTAAGCAGTTAAAAGAGCACGCGGTGTTCAAAACCTGCGATACGTTGTTCCAATTAGCTCACCTCCTTAGGCACTGGTTATTTTTTGCAACTTTTGGTTGCTTTCCACTTCAAAAAAAATAGTCCAGTTTATTTCAAGAACATCAGCAATTGCTTTTGCTACATCAACTGAAGGTCGCCTTTCACCATTCTCAATCATTCCGTAATACTGCCTAGTAATACCAATTTCACTCAAGAGCGCAACTCGTTCATGAGATAATTGTTTAAATTGTCTAGCAGAAATTAAAATTTTCTTAAGTTCTGACTTTTTCAAAATCAATTCACCTCTATTTAGCAACTTTTTGTTGCTGTATAATAATTGCTATATTCTATTAGAAAGAGGAATGAATATGTTCTCTAATCGCCTTAAAAATCTAAGAAATAACAATGGTTACACTCAACAAGAAATGGCTAATCGATTAGGCATAACACGACAAGCTTACGGAAAATATGAAAACAGTCAAGCTGAGCCAGATATAAAAACTTTGAAAAAAATTGCGGAAATATTTAATGTAAAAACAGATTATCTCCTTGGCCGTACAGACAAGCCCACAGTGGATCTAAAGCCAGAATCGGAGAAGGAAAATCTTTTCTTCTTCGACCAGGAGAATATCACTCCAGAAGAAGCGAAGGAACTAAAGAAACATTTGGAGTTTTTACGGTATAAGGCTCGGCAAGAGAATGAAAAAGATACAAAAAAAAAGGATTAAACTAAATTAAATAATAATCTTTGTTTTTAAGGATTATTTTATAATTTAGATTTAGATTAATAAGGTGCTTTTTTTCAATATGCAAGGAGGTTTTTATGGATATATTCTTATTTTTGACAGGTTGTGCTGTTTTACTAAGCGGCGTTATCCTACTTATCAAAAATTCCATTCAAAAAAAACCAAAGAAAATAGCTCTTATATTAATTCTATCCTCCCCAATAATTTTTATTGCTTTCGTATTTGCTATTCCAGACAGCTATAGAGAATTGGCCGAAGAAAGAAGATTAGCAGCACAAGCTGAGGAAGCTAAATTGCTTGCTGAGGAACAACTCGAAAAAGAAAGACTTGAGGCAGAGCGTATTGAGCAAGAAAGAATTGAACAAGAACGATTAAATAAAGAGCAAGAACGTGAAAAAGAGAAACAAGAGCGTTTAAAAGAAGAACAACTTCTGCAACAACAAAAAGCGCTGGAAATTAAGCAAAATGAACAGAAAGAAACAAAACAATTAGAGCTCAAACAAAAAGCTGAAGCGGAAAAGCTTGAGAAAGAACGGAAAGAAGCAATTTTTAAACAATCTAAAGAACATTACTTAAAGAATATAAAAAATCATATTGATAGAAACTTAGAAGAATATGATTTAATTTGGAGCTCTTTGTGGCAAAGAACTTTAAATGGCCTTTCAGATGGATCGGTTAGTAATATAGAAGCATATCAGTCGATGAAGGTTATCGAACAACGTTACAGGAATATTTATCAAAACGTTCGCGATGTGCCAACAGATCCTTTAAGTTCTGAGCACGCTAAAACAGTTAATTCAATAACTTTAGATATACAGGATGCTGCAGGCCTTCGTATAGAAGTTTCTAAAAAAATGAGACGAGCGATCGATAATAATGACTTCTCTCCTTCAACCTTGGATGCCATTATGACCATTATTGAAAGTTCAGATAGTTATATGTTTGATGCATTAACAAAGCTTGCATCTTTAGAATCTGAATTCGGAATAAAAAGATAGCTTAGAAAACATTCGGCGGTTACAAGATTAAGGTGATAGCAGGAATGAAAAAATGAGAAGAAATAACAAAGAGACACGCATCGGAAAATTATCTGCTTAGGCTAGTTATCTAAAACAGTTGATACTAAAAGGACCACACTGTCAACAACGGATTGAAATTCCCTCTTTTCAACGGTCCCAAATTCCCTTTTATCACCGTTAAATTTGGACTGGTGCTATTCCAGCTTTTTGCTTCTCACGAAGCCTATACGAATCGCCCTTTACATTAAATGTGGTTGCGTGATGAAGTAAGCGGTCTAAAATAGCGGTTGCTAACACTTCATCTCCAAATATTTTTCCCCAGTCAAGGAACGACTTATTGGAAGTAATAAGTATTGCTCCTCTTTTATCATATCTTTTTGAGATAACTTGAAATAAGATATTCGCACTAAGTTCGTCAAAAGGGAAATAGCCTAATTCATCTAAAATTAATAGATCTGGGCGGCTCCAACGTTTGATGACACGATTTATTAAACCTGCTTTGTCCGCTTTCTTACACTCATTGATAAAGTCATCTGCTCGAATAAAAAGGGCGGAATACCCTTTGATAATGGCTTCCATTGAAAAGGCGACAGATAAATGAGTTTTCCCAACTCCTGGTGGCCCTAAAAGTAAAACATTTTCTCCATTCTCAATAAACCGACAGGTTAAAACCTCTTTCACCCTTTTCTCACTAATGCTTGGTTGGAACTCAAAGTCAAATTCATGAATCGTCTTTTGGAAGGGAAGCTTCGCTTTAAGGATCCTTTTTTCTAGGGCTAACGAATCTCTTTTTTCCATTTCATTTAATAGAATAGTGTTAAGAAACTCAGAATATGGTACATTATCTTTAGATGCATCTTCTAAAAGACCATCAATTTGGTCAGCTGTATGGTGCCATCCCATTTGTGATAGTCGTTCGATTAGAAGTTGAGTAGACATTATGTTTCGCTCCCTTCTAATTGTTCATACACTTGAAGAGAACGTTGTTCTACTTCAAGCTCATTGGGTTGATGGAGACGGGTCGCCAAACCTTTTTGTGTCTCTTTCAACCCTTTATAATGTTCTAGATTCATATGCATTTCTGTTTTTCCATAGAGAATAGGGTGTTTAGCGATACATTCGTATTCGTCATATACTTCTATATGATGATCGAGTGTTTCTTTTATTTTCACTGATTTCCCTACAAACCGGTACGGAACAGAATAACGTTTACCTCTGTATGAGATAAAGGAATCTCGACTCACTTCTCGTATTTCCCACTTAGCTATCGGGAAGACAGGCTTCAAATTACTTGTTTTTAAATATTTCGTTTCGAGATTAAAGCGTTTAAGTGGCGATTCATTCGTTGTGGCATTAGGCTTTAAGTTCGCTGTCTTATCCAGCCATTTCCTTACGTTTTCATTAAGTGCTTGAATGGTCGGCTCATGCTTACGCTGCATAAAATTCTTCTTTAAATATCCAACGACATTTTCTACTTTTCCTTTTGTTTGAGGGCGATGTGGTTTACATGCCTTCGGCACAATCCCATAATAAGCTAAGAAGTCTTCAAACTTTTGATTAAACCGAATTTCAATGGGGGAGTGCTTGATAACCGCAGTTTTCATATTGTCATAAAGAATTTGTTCAGGAACTCCATTAAAATAAGCAAAGGCATTCATATGACATTTCATTAATGTTTCTAAATCCATGCTTGTTGTAAATTCTACATACTTCATACGAGAATAACCAAGTACCATGACAAAGGCATAAACCTCTTTCTCCAACCCATCCACTAAATATTTACCCACATACCCCCAATCCATCTGAGCTTGTTTTCCAGGAGGTGTTTCAAACCGCAAGGTTGCCTGCTTCTTAGGATTAACACGATGTGGTTTTACAAACTCTCTTAATATCGTTAATTTCCCTTGGTAACCTAATGATTGAATTTCATCAAATAATACTTCGCAATTGGTTGTCCCTTCTTTTATTCTTTCAAAGATGTATGACTTATAGGGATCTAATTTACTTGTTCGTCCTTCTCCAGGTTTCTTTTCAGGCAATGTATCGAGCTTTATATATTTTCGTATTGTTTTTGGATCAAAGCCTGTCTCCTCTGAAATCGCCTTGATTGTCCATCCTTTCTGATACAGTTCTCTAATCATGAAAAATTCCCCAATCTTGACCATAGTTTCGCCACTCCGTTAGTGTTTTGTTTTGAAACTATTGTCCGTTATTTTAGGGGAATTTGAAACCGTTGTTATTAGGGATTTTATCACCGATGCTTACACTCACATATTAGAATCTAAAATGTGTGGTCCTTTTATTTATTTTCTTCTTCAACTAAACACCCGTTCATTAAGAAAAGCGACTCATATTCAATAATCGCGCCCTTTTCTGGAAGATCTCGTCTTAAAATCAATTAATTCTTCTTTCACTAACGCTATCCGATTATTGAATATCCTATTGAACAGTATATTTGTATTGCGACATAAAAAAGCCAACGATTTAACGTTGACTTCCCTCTGAATTTTTTCTGTTATTTTAATTTTTCTCCATTACAGCAAAATAATTATCTTCATTATCTGCAAAGTTAAAGACTCTGCCAGTTGGCATATCAACAATTTCTCCGACTGTGATTTTTTTATTTAAGGGGTCTTGCCGACAAAACGCGAATATTATACGCTAAGAAATAAAATTAGGGTTTTTTAAGGTTTTATTTTCTTTTGCATATAATTTATTAGCCAAAAAACCCCTGGAGTATATGCAAAAATAAATAAGTTAAAAACAAGTTCTGGCTCAGACATAAAATTTATTTTATTTAGACCGAGTGTTATTCCCCAATACAAAATTATTCCTATAGCAAAAATAGAAACATGAATAATAAAAGATATAATGCTTTTATCTAAAGAAACTTTTTTTAAAATAAAATCAATTAGAATTGAGATCGGGATTCCTATAATAAAAATTATTGGTAAAACATAAATAAATGAGTAAGCTAAAATCTTTTCCAAAGCACTAATTAAATTTGTTAAAGTACTTTTATTTGTAACTACTTCAGCGTCTTTAGATTCAATTAAATAATATATGAATCCTGAATTTAGGGTGGTGAATAACCCAGCTATAAGTTTATACTTTAATTCTTTAATCATGATTAATTTCCTTTTCTAAATAATATTAATAACAAAGGAGAACCAGTATTCGGCTCTCCTACAAATATTAATTACATACTAACCTCAAAGTATTTTTGAGGAGTACCAGGGGCTAGATATGCAAAATCCATAGTGCTTCCAACAGCAAAGGTATATGCAGTTAAAGGTCTTAAATCAGTATATGCATTTCCAGCATATATTTCATGATTTGGTGCTTTATCATGTGATCCCCTTAAGCTAAAAGTACCGTTTTTATATACTGTTCCCTCATAGTAATATGTGATGTTTGGGTAAGTTCGGTCAAAAGGAACACCTACATCATGATTTACTCTCCACATCATTTTTGTACTTGACACTAAATCTTCGGTTACTTTAATTCCACTATTGCTTTCAGTATCTCGCATTAAAACATTACCGTCAGAGTCATAGAGTACACTTTCGCCTACTAAACGGTCAGCATATAAATCAGGATACCACCAATCGGCATAAACATCTACTCTAGTTCTATATTTGTTAGAAAAGGGATCAAATCCTCTATTATCCCCTTTTAATCTTGTTCCATATTCTCCAATAAGTGTTTCATGATATTGATTTGGATTATCCACTGACGCAAAAGGTATAAAGGTTTGGTATCTGAATAGATATGCCGGAACTTCTGCTCCCACGTCTGGTATTCCTAAAGCTTGAATAGGCGCTTCGACAAATTCCTCTGGAACATCTATCGATGCTAATTCTTCTTCTGAAATTTCTCCAACAGTTTCAACTACTTTTCCTACTGTCTTAACTTCATTAAATAAATATTCTTTATCTATTTTGGAAAAGTCTATATTATTCTTTTTTAATTGCTCTTTAATTTCTTTTTTTTGCTTATTTGATACCTCTTTAGAAGCTACAATCTCATACAAATGGTCTTGACCATTTTCCACTTTAAAATCAGTGTATTTTGTAATTGAAACTTTCTCTAATAACTTTCCATCCCGATAAATTTCATAGATACCGTCATCATCAGGAATCGGTTCCCATTCTAATGTTACATAATCTTTTCCAACCGTAGTTACAAGATCAGTTTCTTCGGAATATGTTGTATCTAAAACTTTATCTTGGTTTGTTTGCCTTTCCTTTTTAGTTTTAGCTCTGTATGATACAAGGTCTACAAGTTTTTCATTTTCATAGACACCTATTTTGTATGTATATGAGTAATCTGGTTCTAGATTTGCATCCACATAGTCTTTCTTACTTCCTTCCCAAATCTTCTTCCCATCTCTATAAACTTTGAAATAATTCCCCTTCATACTTTCCGTCACTAACTGAATTGAATCATATCCTCTTTTTGACTTAACCTCTGTTAATTCTTTTGCCCCTACCTCTTGTTGGCCAACTAATAACAAACCTGCAGCAAATAAAAATGGCACTATAATTTTTTTCATGACTACCTCCTGTGTTCTATTTTGTCAATTTTTAGTATATTTTAATAGTTAATGGATAACAAGGGTAAAATCCCTAAATAAGTAAATATACCTAATTTAATATGAAAATTACCCATGTTATTCTATGAAGTTTTTTTAACATAATGAAAATAATTTTCCGAAATGAAGAAAACTGTTAATAGACAACAATTCTAGCGAAACATTACGTCGGCGAATCCAACGTGGATTAAATAAGGGTGAAGCCATGAATGCCTTGGCACGGGCTATTTTCTTCGGGAAATATGGGGAACTTAGAGAAAGAGCATTACAAGATCAGTTACAGCGTGCCAGCTCGTTAAATCTAATTATCAATGCCATCAGCATTTGGAATACCGTGTATTTGTCACAAGCAATTGAACATTTGAAAACGATAGGAAAATATAAAGAGGAATTACTACCTCATATATCTCCTTTGGGATGGGAACACATTAACTTTTTGGGTGAATATTCATTTATACCCGAGATTTTGAACTCGATACATTCCCTACGTCCACTTAGGATATAAAAAACCCTGATTTTTCTACTGAGCGTAGGAAAATCAGGGTTTTATCTTCTAAAAAGTTCCTTAGCGTATAATATCTGCGTTTTGTCGGCAGGACCCCTTTAATAAGTCACTGTATAATTGATCAAAATTCTCCGTGAAAAACATTAAAGAAGGAGTACCTAGATTTAACCCAGGAGACATTTTAGCAACGAATTCCTTATTATGAATAATGATACTAGTATCTGCGTCCTTTTTTGGAGTAATTTCAATCCATCTCATTTCTGAACCATTTTTCTCTTAAGAAATAAGAGTAAAGCCTAATTTTTCTATCCAAAATTTATTGCCTCATCTTGGTTATTGACATACAGCATAATTTGACCAACTTTGCTAAACATAGACCTTTCACTCCCTTATCAAGATTTTTAACTCCAAAATATAACTAACTTCACTAATCTATTTTCGTTATTTGGGTTACAAAATCCATTTCCAGTAAACCTGCATTTATTCTTCCTGATGGTTAGCTAAAGTTACTTAGTTTTAAGCAATTCTTCAATGTGATCTTTATTCTCTTTTTGTATATCTGAAGGTAATTGATCAAATATTTTTCGAATCATTTGCCTCTTAATCATAAGTAATTCAACCATCTCTTTCTTAGTGAACTTCTTCATGGTTTTATGTGTCGTCAAATAATCATCTTCATACCCTATAAACTCTTGCATGGTTCTTTTTAATTCTGAATATAGTCTAGAATGTCTTTTTAATATTTCATACTCGCTAGTATCAATTTCAATTTTCTCATTCATTATTATCACCTCTAAAGTGATTATAACTTAAGAATCCATACCTATCATAAATTATTAGTCAGGGTAAACTTCGCCAGTAATTTGTTCGTATTCTTCCACTGTAATCGCTCCTGCACCTACCGCATTATACACTTGTTCCTTTGTCCATAAATTATTATCATAAAATCGTTTAATCCTTGCAAACATTCTACATTCCCACTCGTATCATACGCACTCGCTACAACTGTGGCATCTTGAACGTTTATATCTAATAATTGACTCTCTAGCATTAGCATACTGCCATTACGCTTAACGATATTTGTACTAGCTACTTCGTCAAAAATAGCACCAAATATATCGGTCATGTTGTCTCCGAATGTTAACCCATTTTCTATGCGCTCGGATGCTTCTTGTTTTAGATTGAGATATGCGATCTCACGATCTTGTCTTGTGTCTTTTTGACGTGGCAAGAAATGTTCTAACGCATTTTGGGTCTACTATGCATTAAAGAATGATAATACTTATTCCACATTATGTCTCATTAGTAGAATAACAACAGAGCTGCAACAGCACTTTTGTTAAATTCTAGCTCCCCGTTAGTGAAGTAACTAAAAGTTATCTTCAGCTAATTGTTCTTCTGATATTACTTGAAATCCGTTTCTTTTAAGTAAAGCGGAGGTTACTCCATTTCCAACTATTTTTTCACCTTTAAAATTACCATTGTAAATCATTGAACTACCACAAGATGGGCTACTCTCCTTGAGAACAACTGTTGTAGCATTTATTTTTATTGCTTTTTCTAATGTAGCATAAGCACCTTTAATATAAAGTTCGGTTACATCCTTACCTGACTTTTCAACAACTTTAGCTCTTCCATCCAGCACATCTTCTCCTTCTCCACCTACTATTTCAGCAGGTTCTCTTGGCGTAGAAAATCCACCAAGCAATTCGGGGCATATAGTTACCGCTTTATTCTCTTCTACTAATTTACTTATCTTATTATTTAAACTATGTGTACCGTTGTACCTTACTTCTAACCCTGCTAAACAAGAACTCACTAATATCATAAACTACTCCTCCACATACTTTATGTTTTAATTAATCCCTTCTTGCACTAAGCAGCTCTGTTAATAGAATATCAAAAAAAGCTGCACCTTTTTAAATTCAACTTAGAAAAATACAAAAAGTAACAAAAGATTTTGACTAATTTTGTCGAAATTACTCCTAAATCATTCCTTTCATTATAAAATTAACTATATCTACATTACTAATGTAAGGAGGTTATGAAAATAGTAGGGGGCATGATAATAGCCATTAAAATGTACCAGCTCCGACATACTATAAAATAACAAAAAGTGTACCGAGATGACTGACTGTTTACACTGCAATCCATCTGGGAATAAAACATATAAAACCTTAGTTTTGAGAATCAAAAATGTTATAAAAAATTGATTGAACTTTCAATAAGATCAGTCTTCTGCAAACGATCCAGGTTAACTCTTGTATTACGCAGTAGACTGTGCAACAATTTTCTTCATTTTTAAGTGTATTTGGCAAGTAAAAAATGTACTAAATGGCAATTAAAAATGCCAACCACTTGTCACGTCTAATTATTGATGTAATAAGGGTTCTTTATAACGAATACTATCTCCTTTAAAAACAAGTAAATGTGAATGATGAATCAACCAATCAATGACAGCTTCAGTTAGAATCGGATCACCAAAGACATGATTCCATTGACCAAATTGAAGATTTGTCGTGATACAAGCTCTTATTTTTATAACACATTGATATCACTTGGAATAATAATTCACCTCCTTCTTTATGCAAGGGGATGTATCCAAGCTCGTCTAACACTAGTAGATCGAGCTTTTCTAACTGCTTCATAAACTTTGGTAAAGTACCATTTTGATTAACCTCTATTAATTTGTTTACCAAGCCTGCCACTGTAAAGAATTTTACGCGACTGCCAAACCTATGTATGGCATGTACGATTCCCGTGATTGTATTTCAGATTTGCATGTCTATCATGGATCATTAAAGAACTCTTCCCTTTTAAATATCCCATAAAATGTGACACTGCCAACTTACGTGGTATTTTGACTAGCATGTGAATGTGATCTGGCATAGCATGAGCTTCTAAAATTTCCACATCTTTCATTTCACACAACCTTCTAAGAATTGCTCCAATGTCCCTTCTTAATTTTCCGTATACAATTTTCCTTCTGTATTTTGGAATGAACACGATATGATACTTACAATTCCAACGTGTGTGTGATAAACTATTGTCACTCATGAGTATAGATCTCCTCTCGTTATTTGAAGTTGGTTTGACGGCCACCTTCATTATAGCGGTTGGAGATCTTTTCTGTTACAACTCTAGAAGTTTTATTTGCACACAGGCATAGCCTGTGGTTTAAAAAGACTAATAAAAAATGACCAAGTTTGCTAACACTTGGCCAATGCAACTACGCATGAAGAGCGGCTGGACTTTTACAATTATTTCTTAGTATCTAGTTCTTTATTTTCTTCCTGATGTACAGATTTCGTCTCTGTTATTTCATCTTGTACATATACAACTGCTTGTTGCTTCTTTTCATTAACCGTTAAGCTAAAAACATCATTTCTTGCATAATGTCCGATTACATCAAAATCAAAACGACTCTTTGTGATTTGTGTTAAATCAAGTTCTGAAATGATAATTCCCTCTTCTCCAATTAAAGGTTTTTCTATAAAACTCCCGAGCGGACTTACGATACAGCTACCGCCTCTACATAGTTCTTCCTCTAATTCTGAAAAGATTGGGCGATTTCTAACATCCTCTGGATAATCATCTTTTGTTACATATTGATTGCAGGATAATACAAAACAACGGCCTTCTAGTGCAATATGCTGCATGGAGGCAAACCAACCATCCCGAGCATCCGCGGTTGGAGCCAGATATAAATCAACACCCTTGCCATACATGGCGGCTCGAGCAAGAGGCATATAATTTTCCCAACAAATTAATACTCCAATACGACCAAATGGAGTTTCAATTACCGGAAGTGTACTACCGTCTCCTTCTGCCCAAATTAATCGTTCAGATCCTGTTGGCTTTAGTTTCCTATGCTTTGCAAGTATTTTTCCATCTGGTCCAAAAATAACAGCCGTACAATATAAGCTTGCACCTTGGAAATGCTGTTCCTTTTCAATGACACCTATTACGACATAAGCTCCCGCTTTCTTTACTGCCTCAGAGATTAAATCTGTTTCTTTCCCCGGAATTTCAACGGCACCACTTGCGTACCGGTAAAAATCATTTCTTCCACTATCTGTTCTTATACCAACATATGTGTCAAAATGCAGCCCACGTGGATATCCTCCAATAAAAACCTCCGGGAATAAAATCAAATCTACTTGTTCCTTACTTGCTTCTTCAATAAGTTTAATAGCTTTATTTACTGTAGCTTCTGTATCGAATAGCTTTGCACCTGCTTGTATTACTGCTACTTTACAACTTTGCTTCTTTTCCATGTGTAATCCCCACCTTATAAAGTTTAATTTGCCTTGGATAATTTAATTTGTTCAGGTTGCAATTCCTTTCCATATAACACTTCAATTAACTCATCATGAACGGCATTCTTTTCAGCCTGATGTGCATCCCTCGTCACTAAGCTTCCTAAAATAAACGTGAAAATCCCTAATATAAAGCCTGCTGTTGCCGCTCCGATAGGAAGAGAAATTGAAAATACAGTTACGATTGCTAACGTTGCTTCACCAACGATGATAGAAGCAATTGCAGCTGCTTTTGTTCCTTTTCGCCAAAAGAGTGCACCAAAAGCTGCAGGCACCAACTGTAATACAATCCCATAACCTAACGCTGCAATTGGAATTAAGAATCCTTGAGCAACTGGTAAAAATGCAATAATTATTGTAATGAGAGTCATAATTAAAATCGTGATCTTAGCTGCTTTCGTTGCTTCTTCATTTGATAGATTTTTAGCAAAAAAACGAATATAAATATCATTTACAAGTAAGCTAGCCGATGATAATAAGGCACTATTAATAGTAGAAATACCAGCTGCAATAATAGCAGCTACAATGATTGCGCCAAATATTGCAGGGTAACCTGAAAAGAAAAGAGGGATAATACGATCACTATTTTCCGTAGTTAATCCTGGCACTATTCCTGGATAATGTGCCAAAATTCCAATAAATAACGCTCCCAAAGCCATTAGCCACGAGTTCCAAAACGGTGTAATAATGGACGTTTTTGCTAAAATCAAAGGTGATTTAGCAGACAAGAACTTTTGCCACATATGGGGCATTATCCAAAATCCGAATGCTAACCCTAATGCAGTTTCTATAATAGGCCAAAAATCTCCTTTATTAGTCATAATTTCAGGTGCTATTTCGGCAATATTCTTAAAGGCATTTAAGCCCCCTGCTTTAAATAAAAATGTTAGAGTTACAAATAGTAGTACAAATCCAAAGAAGAAACCCATGAATGTATCTCCCCAGGCCGCACCACGACCTCCACTTAGGAAAACAATTATTCCTACAAATAATCCCATTATCAATACGCCAACCCAATAAGGAATAGCTTCAGCTGTTAAACTATTTAAAGCCTGAGCCCCACCTGTAATTTGAATTAACATGTAGGGCACTAACCCAATAATACCAACTATGGCAAACAGAAGTTTTAACCCCGGACTCTTATAGTATTTCTCCATCATGTCACCTGGAGTAATATACTTATGTTTCTGACCAAAATACCAAATTCTTGCTCCAAATATCCATATGAATAATGCATGTAAAACGGCCCATGCAGCAAATGCAGCAAACCATACACCATCCCGGTAATGTTGACCAATTGATCCTAATAATGTCCATGTACTGAAATAACTCGCTCCAGTAGTCATTGTCATAACAATGGTTCCTAAACCACGACCTGCTAAGTAGAAATCGTTCGGTGTTGCTACATTTGACTTCGATGCATAGTTGCTAATGATAAGTAAGATTCCTAGAAAAATTGCCAATACAATTATGGTAATGACAGCTTGACTCATTTAATCTCTCCCTCCTCCGATAATTTCTTTTCCATTCGAAGAGCAAATGGTTTAAACACCTTAAAATAAATGACAAAAATTAAAATGGTATTAATTGCATTAATAATGAGTGTAAATGCCAAAGGCTCGGGAAATACACCCCAAAAAGTTAAATCATTAAAAATACCGACGTTAGGTAAAAATGTAGCCGCATACAAAATAAAAAATATCCCTAATAAAATTGCATTTGTTTTTCTCATTATAACCCTCCTTTTATTTACATTTTAGAAAATTGGTACTATTATGTATATAGCATATTTTTCATTACATTATTCCTGTAGGGAATAGTTAGAGGGGGGAAAATATTGGAGAATATTACAATAGAAGAATTAAAAATTTTAAAAAGAGTAATGGAAACAAAAAATATTACACAAATAGCCAATGAGTTATATATCAATCAACCAACGATTAGTAAAATGATTAAGCGAATTGAACAAAAGCATAATGTTCAGCTATTTAACCGAAAAAAAGGATTTACACTAACAAACGAAGGAGAAATATTCTATACCTATTTACTTGATTTATTAAAAACATGGAAATCACTTGAACACCACATTTCAGAAAAAAATATGAACTATATTTCTAAAATTCATATAGGGCTACCACCTATTATTGGATCATTTTTATTTCCTAAAATTATTACTTCATTTATTGAGGCCTACCCCAACATTGAAAATATTATACATGAAAGCGGTGGGCTGAAGATTGAAGAAGATTTACTGAAAGGAGAAATTGATGTTGGTTTTGCGGTGCTTCCAACTAAACATCCATCGTTAAAATCTCGTGTCATCTATCGAGATTCCTTTGTCGTTTGTGTAAACAAAAATCATCCGCTGGCTATACATGACGAAATAAAGTTTGTAGATTTAAAAAATGAACGATTCATTTGCTTTAGTAAAGATTTTATGATTCATCAAAAATTTTTAAAAATGTGCGAAGAAAGTGCTTTCGAACCAAAAATAATTTTAAAAAGTTCTCAGTGGGATTTAATTCTAGAACTTGTTGGAGTTAATTTTGGAATCGCTATCATACCTAGAATTTTAATCTCAAAATTTGAAAGAAAAGATAGTATTAAAGAAATTAATATTATCTTTCCAAAAATCCCTTGGGAAATTGGAATTATTTATAATGAATCTAATTATTTATCAATTGCAGCTAAAAATTTTATAGAAATTGCGATAAAAACGTATCTTTCTTAAAGAGAATACGACGCTTACATAATAAGGGAAATACTTCTGTTCCTTAACTACGCCTATCAGAAAGTACAGAAGGAAAAAAGAAGCAACCAAGGAATCAACTCTGCCTAACAGGAAAGCGTCACTTGCAGAAGCCCCTCTGTTAATGTGGTATAAAGTGTGGCCGTTTGATATTTCATTGGTAACTCTCCTTTCAAAAGAGAAAGGATGACTCAAATCGGTCATTCATACAACCTTTTGAATCATCCTCTTGAATTACACCAATGCTCCTTCTTGATCCTTCTTAAAGAATGTCTTCATGGCATGGTACACGTCGCCTTTTTCTTTTAGGATGTAATGGCGAAAGTGTGGATCACTGATATTTTTATAGGCACTCATTAGTGTGGAATGACGACTGTATTGATTCACTTCCCCATAGCCAAACATTCTGGAAGACGCCATCAACTCGGACACGAGTTTCACACAGCGAGCGTTGTCTGAAGTGAGATTGTCGCCGTCGGAAAAGTGGAAAGGATAGATGTTGTAGCGCTTTGGATCGTATTTATCACCAATGAGCTCTAATGCTTTTCGATAGGCTGATGAACAAATGGTTCCACCACTTTCTCCTTTGGTAAAGAAATCTTCTTCTGACACGACCTTCGCTTCGGTATGATGAGCAATAAATTCAATTTCCACAGATTCATATTTGGTGCGAAGGAAACGAGTCATCCAGAAAAAAAAGCTCCGCGCCATATACTTCTCCCACTTCCCCATCGAACCGCTTGTATCCATCATTGCAAGGACAACCGCCTTTGACTCTGGGCGGATGACTTCATTCCAAGTTTTAAAACGAAGGTCATCATTATAGATGGGTACTAGGCCTGGTCGCCCTTCGAGTGCGTTTCGTTTTATCGCCGTTAAAATCGTGCGTCGCTTGTCGATGTTGCCCATTAACCCTTTTTTTCGAATATCATTAAACTCGATATCCTCAACTACGAAATCAGCATCTTCTTTTTTCTCAAGGTTCGGAAGCTCTAATTCTCGGAAAAGCATTTCTTCCAGTTCAAGAATGGATACTTCTGCCTCGTAGTAATCCTCTCCAGCTTGGTCTCCTGCTCCCTCTCCTTTTCCAGGACCCTGCTGCTGATTAACACTTGGGTCACGTGCCACCACATCTCCAATTTTGCTATTACCTTTTCCTTGGCCCACATGCTTGTTTTTATCATAGTTGTAACGAATTTTATATTCGTCTAATGAGCGAATCGGAATTCGGATAACATCTCGACCGTTTGACATGACAATATTTTCTTCACTAACGAGGTCAGGCAAGTTTCTTTTAATCGCCTCTCGAACTTTTTCTTGATGTCGCCGTTGATCTTGATACCCCTTTCGATGGAGGGACCAATTTTCCTGTGAGACGACATAATTATGCTTATTTCCTTTCTTCACTTTTCGTTCCCCTCCTTAGCTCTCTCTATCATAAGGATCAGTCCGCCATTTCCCATCGCATCGCTGTACACATTATTTAAAGTTTTTTGTCACGATTTTCGACTGTCATACATATACTGATTTCGGGCCATTGTAAAGAGTAGAAAGGCTAGATTAAATGGCTTACTCTATCCTATGCAGAGAAGAAGAAGAGTTGCTCATAAATTCTGACAAATCCACCTCCCATTTTTTCATAAACAAAAAAGAAACCTTCCTTCTATCAGAAGATTTCTTGCTTACCGAACAGCTCCAGCTTCTCTAATCGGCCAGAATCGAAAGTTCACTTTTCCAACGATTTGATCTAATTCAATAAAGCCAATCATTCGACTATCATAGCTATTTGGACGATTATCTCCTAGTACAAACACATGCCCTGGTGGGACAGGTTCATCCACGTTAAAATCATTCGTATACAGTCCTTCATAAGCTGCTTTTCGTTCATCTAAAAATGGTTCGTCCACTGGTTCATCATTAATGTAAAGAACATCATTTTCATAACGAATACGATCCCCTGGTAAGCCGATCACCCTTTTTATGTAGTCCTCCTGTTCTGTTGCATGAAAGACAATCATATCAAACCGCTCAGGCTCCATGAAGTCATACTCCATTTTGTTGACGATGAACCGCTCTCCATCTTTAGCCGTCGGCATCATCGATTCACCGCTTACTTCATAGCTTGTAAATAGAAAAGTTCGAATAATAAAAGCAAGTAAGAGTGCTACCACAATTGCCTTTAGCCAATCAAATACTTCATTTCGAATCGATTGCAAGGTTTGTTCCTCCATTGACTACTTTTTCTATAACTTAACACTTCCATCCTTTAAAAACAAACGTAAAACGAATTAAGAAAGCGGCTACCCATTTATAGGATCCCCGCTTTCTTAAGCGTTATCGATTCAATAAACTACCAACATACCGAAGCAATTCATTGGCAGATACAGAGTTATAACCGTGCTCATCAATGAGTCGAGCAATGACCTCGTTCACTTTTTTGAGCTGAGATTCATCCGGTGTTTTTGTCGAGGTTGTGATTTTGACAATGTCTTTTAAATCTGCAAATAGCTTTTTCTGAATCGCCTCACGGAGACGCTCATGGGAATTGTAATCGAATTTCTTTCCTTTTCTCGCGTAAGCCGAAATCCGAATCAAGATTTCTTCGCGAAATGCCTTTTTCGCGTTTTCTGAAATACCGATTTGCTCTTCAATAGAGCGCATCAGTTTTTCGTCCGGCGTCATTTCTTCGCCAGTTAATGGATCACGGAGCTTATTTTTGTTGCAGTATGCTTCTACGTTATCTAAATAGTTATCCATTAAGGTTTTCGCTGACTCGTCATAGGAATAGACAAATGCTTTCTGTACTTCTTTTTTCGCAATGTCGTCATATTCTTTTCTGGCAACAGAGATAAAGTCCATGTATCGCTCCTTGTCTTCCTTTGAGATGGATGCGTGCTGATCTAACCCTTCTTTAATAGAGCGAAGCACATCAAGAGCATTAATGGACGTCAGCTGTTTCCGGATGATGGCTGAAGAAATTCGGTTAATGACATATCGTGGATCAATGCCATCCATTCCCTCTTCGCTATACTCTTTCTTAAGTTCGTCTACATCCTGCGTGTTAAAGCCCTCGACTGCTTCACCATCATAGAGACGCATCTTTTTAACAAGGTCAATCCCTTGTTTTTTCGGCTCTTTTAAGCGAGTTAAAATTGTAAAGATTGCTGCAATTTTTAGGGCATGAGGCGCTATGTGAACGTTGGAAAGATCGCTTTCTTTTATCATTTTTTGATAAATTCTCTCTTCCTCACTGACCCTCAAATTGTAAGGAATTTTCATCACGATAATCCGTGAATGTAAGGCTTCATTTTTCTTATTTGAAATAAATGATCGGTACTCAGATTCATTCGTATGGGCTACGATAAGCTCGTCAGCAGAAATGAGCGCGAATCTGCCCGCTTTAAAATTTCCTTCCTGTGTAAGAGAAAGCAGATGCCATAAAAATTTCTCATCACATTTAAGCATCTCTTGAAATTCCATGATTCCGCGGTTTGCCTTGTTTAACTCCCCGTCAAATCGATACGCCCTCGGATCAGACTCTGAGCCATATTCAGCGATGGTCGAAAAGTCAATACTCCCTGTTAAATCAGCAATATCCTGTGATTTCGGATCAGACGGACTAAAGGTACCAATGCCTGTACGCTTATCTTCGGAAAAGAAAATTCGCTCTATTAACACATCTTCAATTCGACCACCATAATCTTTCTCAAGCCTCATCATATTTAACGGAGACAAATTTCCTTCAATTTTAATTCCATATTCTTCTAAAAACTCTTCTCGTAAATGATGAGGAATTAGATGCAAAGGATCTTCATGCATCGGACAGCCTTTTATGGCAAAAACCGCCCCTCGATCCGTCCGTGAATATTTTTCTAATCCACGTTTTAGCATCGTCACAAGTGTTGACTTCCCCCCACTGACTGGTCCCATGAGCAGCAAGATACGCTTTCGCACGTCTAAACGCTTTGCTGCGGAGTGAAAATACTCTTCAACGAGTTTTTCAATGGAATCTTCAAGTCCAAATATTTGATCGTTAAAAAAGCGATAAGACTTTTTCCCATTCATTTCCTCTACACCAGCTTCATGAATCATATGATAAACGCGTGAATGAGCCGTTTGTGCAACCCAAGGCTTCTCTTTCAACATCTCCAAGTAATCAGCAAACGTCCCTTCCCACTTCAGCCGTTCCTCTTCTTCTCTGAAATTTTCCACTTTTTTTAAAATATCCATTAGGCTTTACCTCCATCTTTCGTGGTCAAGAGCGACATTAATAAACCTTATGCTAAGAAAAAGTGGTTCATGCTTGGGAATTGCTGAGAGCTGTGTTGTATCATAAGAAAATTTAGTTGAACGCCTTTCAAAACATTTATCACTAACAGAATTTTACGATTCAGTGTTACAATACAAAGGACATTGATAGATAAAGAGAGTGAATGAAAAAAATGAGAGCTAGTACAGGTTGGTTATTAACGATTTTATGTTTTATCGGGGTGTCCTTCCTGTTTATCGAAGTGGTTGCAGAAGTTCAACAAGTGCAAACATTCAGTGAGGTTGTGGACGAACATGTGAATTTAGACACGATCACCTTGTCGACGAACAGCCAAATCCTTGCAGGGAATGGTGAGCTAATCTCAGAGGTGTATCGCGATCAGAACCGAATTTACCTACCCTACGATAAAATCCCAGCCCATATCATAAATGCCTTTATCGCGACAGAAGATCGTCGTTTTTTTGAGCACCAAGGCTATGACGCGACTTCAATTGTCAGAGCGCTGATGACGAACTTGAGAAGTGAATCGATTGAACAAGGTGGTAGCACTGTGACGCAGCAGCTTGTTCGCAACGTCTTCCTTAGTCATGAGCAAACCTATCAGCGAAAAATCAGTGAGCTGCTTTATGCATATGAGCTAGAAAAGCATTATACTAAAGAAGAAATTATTGAACTCTACATCAACTCAATTTATTTTCAGCATGGTGTGTATGGATTTGAAGCCGCAAGCATCTATTATTTTAATCGCCCTAGCAATGAGCTGTCACTCGCTGAAATTGCCTTTTTAAGTGCGATTCCAAACAATCCAACCCATTATGACCCACTACGAAATAAAGAAAGCACAAAGCTGCGTCAAGAATGGATTTTAGAAAAAATGCTTGAGGTAGATGCTATTTCACAAGAAGAGTATTTTGCTGCCCTAGAGGAACCGATTACATTAAACATTCACGAGCGCGTCGACCGTTTTCCTGATTATGTCACCTATGTTCATGAGGAATTCAAACAGCTCGTCGCTGCATCTGAAGGTTTTAACACAAGGCTAGCAGAAGCTTCAACAGAGGATGCAAAAGAAGAAATTAATGCTTCTCTCAATGAACGAGTCAATGAGCTTTTACAAAGTGGAATCACCATTCAAACCGCCCTAGACCCAGCGATGCAACTTCGAACAAGAGATTCTGTCACAAGGCGGCTTCCGCAAGCAGATATCCAAGGGGCGGCGGTTGTCATTGATCATACAACCAATGAAGTTATCGCCATCACTGCAGGGAAAAATTATTCAAAATTTGATTTTCACCGCGGCTTTCAAAGCTATCGACAGCCAGGATCAGCGATTAAACCACTACTTGTCTATGGACCGTACTTCGAAGAAAAGGAAATTCCCATTCATAGCACAATAAATGCGGATAATTTTTGTTCTGGGAACTATTGTCCGAAAAACTTTGGTGGTGCACAATATGGAAATGTATCATTAGAAACAGCCTTTAAGCATTCACTTAATACGCCTGCCGTACGAATTCTTGAGCGTGTAGGGGTTGAGACTGCCTTTAAGTATTTGGAGTCTTTTCATTTTCAACGTTTAACAGAAAAAGATTATGGGCTTTATGCAGCATTAGGAGGATTTACATATGGTATGACTCCTCTTGAACTCACTTCCGCCTATACGACCTTTGGGAATAATGGAGTCTACCAGAAGCCTTTTGCCATACGGGAAGTGACAGATAGGAATGGTGAGGTTTTGTATAAATGGGAAGTGACTCCAGCGACCATCTGGAGTCAAGAAACGAATGATAAAATGCGAACCCTTCTCGCATCTGTCGTTCAAAGCGGGACAGGAACGAAAGCAAATGTGAACAGCAGCTATGTAGGTGGGAAAACAGGGACGACAAATGACTATCTAGATCTTTGGTTTGTCGGCTTAACCGAGCAATACACAGCTGGCGTCTGGGTTGGTAAAGACAAGCCCGCTAATTTACAGTCCATCTACAGCCAGACACCGAGCCAGCTAATTTGGCGAGATATTATGAGTCAATAATTTTATGGAACATACTCAAATGAACAGCACAAGCGCCTCGTTCAGCCGCGGCAAGTACTGGCAGTCCGCTTTTACGGAACGATTTACAGACTGAAATCCCAGCAACTAGACACTCTTGAATGTATCTTTTAAAAAAAGCGGTCGAGCTTTCGTTTCTCGAACCGCTTTTTCCTTTATAAGGGCAAACTGGCCATAAAGCTATTATAAAGCTTCAGACATGCATAGATGACTGCGAGCAAAAACGAAAACCAAAAAATAACCTGAAAAAAGATAAACCCGACCAAGCCTGCCCCAGAAAGGGATTCATTTACTTTGTAAACAAAATAGACAAAATAAACGAAGCATGAGAGACAAAGCAAGAGAACAATTCCTAGAGGATAACTGATAAATGCAAGGCTTGTCAGACTTGCGACAAGAAATATCCAGGACCCTCCTCGGATTTTTTTTAATTCATTCCCTTCTTCATCCTTTGAAAAAAAGAGCATGGAAAGCTCGTTAATGGTATCAGCAATTAATTTCAACGCAGAAAATACCATAAAGAAAAAAAGCATGGCAAGAAAAAGCAAGGTTAGCTTAATGCCGCTATCAGAAAAAAATTCACGCATCCCTTCATAAAGCCCTAATTCTTTTAACTGATTAACAATGTAGGTTTCCGTAAACAGGGCAAAGGATGTGCTAAAAAGCAAGATTGAAATCAAAGGAAAATGGCTCGTTAAATACGTATTTTTCATGGTCAATGACCGTCTCCTATCTGCTTGTCGTAATACTTTTCGTTTGGTACGACGATATGATTGTACAGATGGAAACAAAAAAAATCAACAGACACAACGTCTGTTGACTAAGGAAAATGGATACCTTCATAAGCAAACAATGTAATTTCAGTAGCAGATCCTTCTTTTTTGACTCTCTCTTGTTGAGAACATTCAAACGCTTCACTACGGGGCCTAGCTTCGTTACGCCATAAATTTGTCACTTTTTTCGTTTTTATTTTCTTCACTGTGAACGTTTTCTTCTTGTCCATCTTTCGCTATAATAGGATATAATATTGGATGTATGTGATCCTTATTCGCATAGCAAAGGAGGATAACCATGGGTACAATTTTAATCCTTGGAATTTGTGTTGCATTTTTAGTTTCCATTTTTACAGCAGGGTATGAAGATAATCCTCATAAAAACTAATGCACGAAAAGCCACTCACCTCTAATGACGAGTGGTTTTTTTCGTGACGAAACGATTTATTTACCCGCTCCTTAATAGGGGCTTACGACAGTCCTGGAAATCCTTGCTGGCGTATCGCTTCATAAATAACAATTGCAGCCGTATTCGAAAGGTTAAGGGAGCGTACCTTGTCTGTTTGCGGAATTCGAAAGCATCGTTCGATATGCTTATCGATGAGCCCTTGAGGCAAGCCTGTTGTTTCTCTCCCAAATACAAAAAAATGATCTTTGTTTTGGTCGCTGTAGTTAAAGTCGCTATAATTTTTCGTACCGACCGTTTCAATAAAATAAAACTCTCCGTCCGGATAGGTCTGAAAGAGCTCGTCCATTGAATCGTAATAATTGATGTGAACATTTGGCCAGTAATCACAGCCTGCCCGTTTCAGCATTTTATCATCAGTCGAAAAACCAAGGGGACGGATTAAATGAAGCTGGGTATTCGTGCCCGCGCACGTCCGTGCGATATTCCCTGTATTTGCAGGGATTTCAGGTTGGTATAGAACAATATGTAATGCCACAATTACACACCTCAAACTCTTTTCTCTTTTGATTTAGTAAATCTTTCGCAATTAAACCTTCATCATCAATCAGTTCTCAAAATCGACCTTATATATTATACCACTGCCTCTCCCATTAACAAATGAAGATGCTGACTCAAGGCAAAGGTTGCTCCCTTCATAATTGAAGAGTGGACGTTCATTTTGTCTTTTTGAGTCAGCCTTGTTCATTAGAATCGGTCAGGAAGATGAAAAAATTTATATTGAATCTTATCTGTCCAAGCCGTTGAATCTTCATAGGCCCAAAAGCGCATTCGACTGTTTGTCGTTTGTGCATTCACTAAGGGCTCTCCATTGGCATCCTTGGCCACAACAATTGTCGTATGCTGCCAACGCCCATCTCCATTAAAATCATAACAAATCACGTCACCTGGGACCAATTCAATTGGACTTTGCCTTTCTTCCCCGCGTAAGCCCCCAGTTGCTCCACTTAAATACCATCGAAACGAATTGGCAACCGCCCAAGTATAGCTCCAATTTTTCTGTTGAAACCACCAGCCTTTTGAACGGTTAGGCATCCCCGTCATTGGTGCTCCACCTGCCCGTAAGCATTGGGAAATAAAATTCGTGCAGTTGTTTTCAAACTTGATGTATTGAGGGTTATAATCATCCCACCATCGTTCAGCATAGCGAACCGCTTCGCGCCGATCATACATCCTTTGTCTATTTTGATTCAGAAACAAGCGAACTTGACTTTTACCCGACTGATTGTTGTCTTCGGCAAAAGGAGGAATCGAGATTTCTTTGTCTTCGGCGATAAGAGCATCAACAAAAAGAGCCCGTCGATGCTGACGATGTTCTTCAATATACAGATGACCGCGCAGATCGATGAGGTATTCATATTTCACAACATATTCAATTTGAAGCATATTTTCGAATTGCTGTCTTCTTATAATCGTCCCTGTTACGGTTGACTTCACGGTTTTTGCACCACGTCGCCTGTCACGCTCACGACGTCGTTCAATACACTGCAAATCCGACTCATGACACAAAAAATCAATCTGTCCTTTTACAAAGCACTGATTTCGTTTTTCAATTAAGGCATGCAGCTGCTTAAGCGCATCACTCACCATGACACCCCTCCCTGGTTCAGCTTTATCTACACCCTATGAGTAGAGGCTTGTATCGTATACATAACAAAACCATGAAAGAGAAACTTTTATCCAAAATAAAAAGGCCTGACCTCAAAATGAAGGCAAGACCCTTATAACAATTACGAGATTTTTTCTAAAGACCCCTCTAAACGGAGCAAAATTTCTTTTTTGTCTAATCCGCCACCATATCCTACCATCGCTCCATTACTTCCAATTACCCGATGACATGGAATTATAATCGGAACTGGGTTTTGGTTGTTGGCACCACCAATCGCACGAACTGCTTTTGGAACCCCTATATCTTGAGCTACTTCCTTATAAGAACGGGTTTCACCAAAACCAATCCGTTGAAGCGATTCCCAAACCTTTTTTTGAAAAGGGGTACCATACAGATCAAGTGGTAGATCAAATATCACTCGTTTCCCATGAAAATATTCATCAAGCTGTGTTAAGACTGGAGTCAAACGTTCGGCACTATGAGTAAGGGTGCCTTTAATCTGGCGCTTTTTCAACCAGACATTTAACGTTGCCTTACTTGGTTCGAACGGGCCAAAATGAATATTACACACACCTTTTTCAGTTGCTACGACAGTGAGCTTTCCAATTGGACTATCCAATTCATCGTAATATAAATACGACTGCGCTGTCATCTCATCCCTTCCTTCCACTATCCAGTCTCCCATTATCTTACCGAATCCTGTCATGCTTTTCCATTAGCTCATTGTCCAAAGTTAAGGAAATTCAGGCCTTTTTCGATTTCAGCTTGGACTTCCTCATCTTTTTCCCGCATTTTCGCAGCTTTAAGCCATTTTTCCGCAGCTTCTCCACCGATTTTCCCTATCGCCCAAGCTGCTGTGCCCCTTATGACAGGACGGGGATCCTTTTCAAGAAGCTCTGCCAATACAGGCAAGGCTGCCTCCTCCTTATAATGAGCAAGAGCCAAAATGGCATTGCGCTGAATCGGTTTTTTTCCTCGCCATGAACCTGAAACATGACCAAACGTATCCTTAAACGCTCGGTTGCTCATTGTTAATAACGGAATAAGCTTTGGTTTTGCTAGCTCTGGATCGGGCTCCATTTCAGAGTGATGATGGAAGTCCTTTCCTTTGTTTTCAGGGCATACTTGCTGGCAAGTATCACATCCATACAGTCGATTCCCTAGCTTTTTTCGAAATCTCTCTGGTAAAAAGTCTTTCGTCTGCGTTAAATAGGCAATGCATTTTTGTGAATCCAACTGCCCTCCTTGGACGAGGGCTCCTGTTGGACATGCCTCGACACATCGATTGCACGTGCCACACTGCTCTGTTATTGGTGTATCAGCAGGAAACGAAATCGTTGTTATAAGCTCTCCTAAGTAGACATAGCTTCCAAATTCAGGTGTAATAATCGCACAGTTTTTTCCACTCCATCCGATCCCTGCCCGTTCAGCTACCGCTCGGTCAGAAAGAGCACCCGTGTCCACCATCGACACAACCTTTTCATTAGGGAGCTTTTCAAGAAGGAAAGCCTCCAGCTTTTGCAGTCGATCTTTTAACACATGGTGATAATCCTTCCCCCAAGATGCTCGGCAAAAAACACCTCGGCGCTCGCCCTTCACACTTTTCGGTGAGTTTTTCATTTTCGAAGGATATGCTAAGGCAATCGCAATGATCGAACGGGCACCTGGTAGTACTCGTTCGGGATTCACTCGCTTTTCAATATCTGGCTCTTCAAATCCAGACTGATAGCCGAGCTGCTGTTGGGTAAGCAGTCGATCTTTTAGCTGTAAAAATGGGTCCGCTGAAGTGAATCCAATTTTATCGATCCCGATAGTTTTACTATATGCAATCAGTTCGTCCTTTAATTGGGCGGGTGTCACGGTCCATCACCTTTCTTCCAACAATCCCTGCCATAATGTGCTAAAATATTAGTAACCTTTCATATGATGAATACATATAAAAGTGAAGGTTTCCTTTCAGCTTAATTTTACCTGAAACAAAGGAGGTCAAACGTATGAAAACTTTAACAATCGCTTCCTCCATCTCATCTGTTATTCCTTCATTTAAAGTGGGTGTTATTGTCTATCATGATATTGTGATTGGTGATTCACCACAAATGCTTAAAGGAAGGATGCAATTTTTTCAAGAAGAAGTGAGAGTCTCTTTAGAAACCTCAAAATCCTTAACCGATTATACAGGTCTTGCTGTCTGGCGGCAAACCTTTAAGCAGCTTGGGATCGATCCAGCCCGTTATCGTCCATCTGTGGAAGCGCTCTATCGTCGGATTAAAAAAGGTCAGCCGCTCCCTCAAGTGAACTCAGCAGTGGACCTTAATAATTTTTTCTCATTAGAATACGAAATTCCTTTCGGGATCTACGATTTCGATAAAATTGACGGAAATATACGTATGAAAATCGGTGAATCATCCGATGACTACGAAGGCGTTAATGGTCGTGACAATCAAATGGAAGGAAAAATCGTCACCACTGACAATCTAGGGGCTTTTGGCAGTCCGATTGTTGACTCTCTCCGCACAAGTGTCACGGAGGCTACCACATCAGCGATCCAAATTGCTTACATACGCCCTTCAATGGAGCCACACATGGCCAACCAATTGCTTAAGGCAGCAGCTTCGATGTTTGTACAGATACACGGTGGAACATCAAGCTACTCCCTCGTTACAGCTGATCATGTTTAAAAAAGAGGATGAGAGGGAACATAAATGATGAGCAAATAACAAGGAGGACGAATCACATTATGAGTCAAGAGAAAGTATCAGCCATTCTAAACAAACAAATTGCCAATTGGAGTATTTTATTTGTAAAGCTTCACAATTACCACTGGTACGTAAAAGGTCCTCAATTCTTTACTTTGCATGATAAGTTTGAGGAGTTATATAACGAAGCATCAACACATATTGATGAATTGGCGGAACGCTTACTTGCCTTAAAAGGTCAGCCTGTCGCAACAATGAGAGAATTTCTTGAAATCTCCTCTATTTCTGAAGCAAAAGGCGGCGAAACGGCTGATGAAATGGTTGCGGAAATTAGTAAAGATTTTGACACAATCATCGATGAGCTAAAGGAAGGAATGGAAGCGGCCGATTCGCTTGGCGATGAAACGACGGCAGATATGCTGTTAGCGATCCACCAATCCTTAGAGAAGCATAACTGGATGCTCCGCTCTTTCTTGAAGTAAGAGATTGAGGCTGGGACATAACGAACGTATATGATTGAAAATGCGAACAACGCACAACCTTAGCGGAGTATATTTCCGAAGCGATTGCTATGCAGCAACGATCATGACGTTCGGATTTCTCTTCAATAAAAACGCTTTTGTCTAAAAAGCAAGCTACTAATGAGCTTGCTTTTTTTGCATTTAATCGATTTATCTGCTTAATCAACAACAGGGAACCATCCTGGAGTATTAACAATCGCTTGCCAAAGTGGGGTTGGAATGACAAGCTTTTCTTGATCTTGTTTGGAGAGTGTTGTGCGAATCGTCCCTTCCTCACCAGCTTCTACTTTTTCCATCCATTTTGGCTCCATAATTAATTCTCGACCTAAGGCAAGCAAAGGAACCCCAGTATTTAAGGCTTTTACAACATCATCAGGAGTATGAAGAGATCCTACACCAATTATTGGTATTTGCTCACCGACGTGCTTTTGAAGGTTGACCACGCGAGAGGTTGCATCTTCCTTATCACGAAGCGAACCACCCCAGAAATCCTGTACGGATACATGAAGATAGTCTAATGGAAACTTAGCCAATTCTTTTGTTAATGCAAGCGTATCTTCAAAGGTGATCCCTGGATTCTCCGCTTCTTCAGGAGACAAGCGATACCCGACTATAAATGGTTTTGTTGAATGAGTTGATACATTTTTTAACACCTCTTCAACGACTGCAAATGGAAACGCCATCCGCTTCTCAAGCGAGCCACCCCATTTGTCCGTTCTTCGATTAGAGTGAGGAGAGAAAAATTGTTGAATAATATAGGTGTTTGCCCCATGAATTTCTACGCCGTCAAACCCAGCTTCAATTGCACGGCGTGTCGCATCACCAAAGGCTTTGATCACACGGTTAATATCCTCTTCGGTCATTTCTCTTGGAACTGCTGCATCTGGACGTTCGGCTGCAACGGCACTCGCGCTAATAGGCTGCCCATCAGGCAATAGCTCAGGTGGGCTCATACGGCCTCCGTGAAAAATTTGTAAGATCGCTTTTGCGCCTTTTTCTTGTATTGAGCTTGCTAAGCGCTTCAAGCTCGGTAGAAGGGAGTCATCGTCTGCACTGAATTCACCAGGAAAACCTTTTCCATCCTTTGTTACATATACACATGCAGTGACAACAGCACCCACTCCACCTGCTCTCTCTTGATAGTAAGCAATTTCTTCATCAGACACTTCTCCATTTTCCTTTGATGAGAAGTTCGTCATTGGTGCCATTAACACGCGATTTTTTACCTCAACTCCTGAACGAAACGTAAATGGTTGAAAGATTTGTTTGTAATTTGCATTCATTTTAGAAGGACTCCTTTTTAACTTATTTAAAACCTTTGGTGTGTATGCATTGTAAATCGTAGTGGAAATCAAAGTCAAAGAACTTGCTCGAAAAAAGAAAGTAACAAACAAATCAAAAGAAGTCTTTTTGAAACGTTTTGCTAGGCACACAACGTTTTATAAAAAAGGGAGAAGCAACGGTGAAAAAATCCTTGCAGGTATTAGCAGCTTTGTATTTTTTAAAGGAGCAGGAACAGATAAAATGTAAGTTGTGGTATTTGTTCATTCTCGGTCAATCAGCTTTTCTCTACACGCAAACAAACGAGCACACAATTGTGCTCGTAATCCTTTTAATTTTCAAACAGTCTGTATCCAACGAAACCACAAATTAGGCCTAAAAGTGCACCGCCTAACACCTCTTCTGGTTGGTGACCAAGTCGTTCCCGTAGCCGTACTTGTTTACTGATATGCTCTTGCACATTTTCTTCCCCTGTCAGTTGTTCTACTTCCTCGTCCAATTCATTTACCTTTAACGTCAGCTCACCTGCTTGCCTGCGAATGCCTTGTGCGTCGTACATCACAATCAAACCAAATACTGTTGAAAGGGCAAAATCAATCGTCGATATCCCCTGTTTTCGTCCAATATATGTAGCTAGCGCCGTTACGCCTGCGGAATGGGAGCTTGGCATGCCCCCTGTTTCAACAATCACTGATACATCCCAATGACCTGTCTTCCACTTTTTAATTGGCATTTTAAGCATTTGAGCAAAAGCAATTGTCGATAACGCCGTCAGGATTGGTTTATTCAATTCAGCTCACCCCTCGTTAGAGTTTGAGGAATGAGAGCATTCTATTCAAGAGTTTGTAAACCTAACGTATTTTTATCCCTTTGCATTTACCTTTCGCTTTTTCACAGACTCACCCGCGATCCCCCAATGCTCACTAGGCATTTCTTGGATGAGAATACGGACACTCTCTATCGGTGCATCAAGCACGTCCGCCACCAAATCACTGACTTCTCGGATTAACCGTTCTTTTTTTTCCGGTGTTCGTCCTTCAAGGATATTGATTTGAATAAATGGCACGATTAAAACACCCCTTTACTTTTGATATTAAACTTCTTCGACGGCTAACGTGCGATATTTACCATTGAAATAAAGAAGTGGTTCTCCCTCCTCTAAATGAATCGCTGTCACTTTTCCGATAAAAAGTGTATGATCCCCTTCCACATGCTTGTTAACAACTTCACACGTCACTTGTGCAAGTGAACCTTTTAAAACAGGTAACCCGTTTAACCGATCAAAGGATACATCTATTTTTTCTTTTATTTGTCCTGCAAAATTTATCGATAGCTCTTGCTGATCAGAAGCTAAAATGTTCACTGCGTATTTTTGACTCTTTTTTATTTGCTCAAGCATATGAGCTTGCTCCCTTATGGAAACGACAACGAGCTTAGGCTGAAGCGAAACGGACATGAATGCATTTGCTGTCATGCCATGTACTTCACCCTCCACTTCTGTCGTGATTACTGTTATTCCTGATGCAAATCTCCCCATTGCATTTCTGAACAACATATCATCCATAACACTTCCTCCTTTTTTGTGTGAAAAGGGGACGGGGCTTCCGTTCAAGATGAAGAAACAATGAAGTCCATCCGCACGCACCGCCTAAATTGAAATGGTACACAGAATAACCTGACACATTCGTTTTCATCCGTGTGGGAAGAGCGAGCCGCACATGCTAGTTTATGTTTAACATTTACGGTTTCTCACATTTAAGCAATGGCGCTACCAATTTAAGAGGGGCTGAGCAGCCAGCTCTTCTCCATTTGACATCATTTGTCGAATGCGAGTAGATGAAATCACTTCTCCCCGCTCACAACAAACCTTCTCAATGACACGTACTTGAAAACATCTTTGCAAATCTACAATTCCTCCACTGCGCTTTTTTCCAAAACGAAAATCGGTCCCAACAAAAATTTCTTCAGGCCGTAGGGCAGATATCTCCGTAATAAAGCTCGAAACACTCCGATTTAAATAATGCTCATCAAAATGGGCAATGACGATATGCTCAACGCCTAATGCAAAAATTCTTTCAAGCTTCTCCTCTAGCGAAAGAAGCTGCCTAGCATTTTCAAAATAAACACGTGGAGGCGGATCAAATGTATAGATAATACTTGGAACACCCAGTCGCTGACTCCTTTCAACCATTTGGCGAATCACGGTTTGGTGACCAAGATGAACCCCATCAAAAGTGCCAATCGCTAGCATTGAGGCATTTAATGAAAGTGTTTCGGCTGGATGAACATACATTTTTTCACCTTCTTTGTTGAATATCAGCATCGACTTTTTTATTAATACTGAAATGTCTTGAAAGGGATGGAGCTGTCATGCAAGCTGCTGAAGCAATCAAGCACTTTCGCTCCCCCCTTTCACTAAAGGTTGTCTACAAATTTACTTTTTAAGCTTTTTTTATTCCATGCTTATCAATTGATAGGGTGTACTGTAAAAGCCTTTACCCTTTAACCGTTGTTTTGTGAGGCGTTCCATATAAGAAATATTCTTCTGGAAGTGGAGAACCGTACCAAATAATTCCTTTCTCCAGCTCATCCTCATGCCATGTAAGCGGTTTCCAATCTGGGTCAAAAATAAGATATCCAGCATCTCCGAACAATTCAACACGATTTCCACCTGGCTCAAATACGTACATAAAGTACGCCTGACTAATTCCATGCTTTCCCGGCCCTGCTTCAATGACAATCTCATTTTCCACAAGCAAATCAGCTACATCCATCAAATGCTGTGGGTATCCATACCAGTAAGCGATATGATGGAATCGACCTTTTTGACCCGTTCGATCTCCCATCAAGGCTACCTCGTGAACAAGTGGACTTACACTCATCCATGCACCGGCCTCTGTGCCATCATTTAAAATAATGTTTTCACGCAGCTTAAATCCTAACTCATCCTTCATAAATTCCTTGTTTTGGGTTACATTGCTGCACATTAAATTTACATGGTCTAAGCGTCTTGCCGGAATCCCCACTTTCGGACGTTTTTGTGGACGGCTCTTTAATTTCGTCTTCAGTTCATCAGGCGCTTGATAGTAATCAACCTCCCAAAGAATTTCCATATTATGCCCATCAGGCGTTTGAAATTGATAGGCTTGCCCATGACCAAGATCTCCTTCAATCCAGCCTTTACCATAGCCACTCTTTTCAAGCGATTGCACTCTTTGATGAAGAGCTGCTTCTGAGCTTGCTCTCCAAGCCGTATGCCCCATTCCAGCTTCTTTCGCCTCAGTAATTTTCAACGTATGGTGATAAAAATCTTCATAGGCTCTTAAGTAGACCGATTGACCTTGACGCTCTGTTACTTGTAAACCGAGAAGCTCTGTAAAGAAATCCAAGGTTTCCTGTGGCTTCGGAGAAAAGATTTCAACATGGGCTAATTGGGCAACATCAAAATTTGACATAAAACATCCTCCTTATTTTTCAAAAATTTTTATCAACATAAAAGAATGATTATCGGACAAGTTTAGAAGCTTGATCGATTTAATCGATGATCACTAAAACGTTTTATAGGTATCGCTCTTAAAGAAATTAACATCATCAGGATTAATCCACGTTGGATTCGTCCAGCCATTTAAATCATAATCACTCATACACTGTTCGGCAAAAGCGATCAGCTCATCTGTCTTTCCTGCTCCTTGTGCAGCATATAATGTCTCCAGACGGATGCCTTCATGGTTTCCTGCATAGTTTCTTTCATAGAGCTCGTGTCGTCCGCCGTACTCCGTTCCAATCGCATCCCAAAGCAACTTGATTACTTTGATTTTTTCTAGCGCGTCAATTCCATAAGATCCTCGGTAAAATTTATCAATAATTGGTCTTAATTCTTCATTTTTAAAATCAAGTGCGCTCGATGGTTGAACGATTAAGTTTCCACCGACAATTTGCTCAATCAGTCCTTTCACTCGCGGCCACGCCTCAGTCATAAACACCCGGTACGCCATCCCACCTTCCAAGCGTGGTAATACAGAATTGCTTGGGCCAGGCTCCGGATTAAGTGCCATTGCGTCTGTTAAGGACCAAAATAAATTTCGCCACGCAATCACTTCTCCTGCAGCTGCCTGCACACCTCTAAATGTATCCGTTCCCGCTGTCTTTATTGCTTTAAGCAGCGTACCTGCTACCAAATCAAGCTTTACAGCAAGTCTCGTCGAACCATGGAAGGTGAAACGGTGGACGAAACCACTCATCGGTAAAAAGTTATTTACTTTTTCAATGTCCCTGTAAACGAGAACATTTTCCCAAGGGATTAACGCTTTTTCAAATACAAGGACCGCATCATTTTCATCAAAACGACTGCTTAATGGATAGTCAAATGGGCTCCCCATGACAGCAGCTGTCATTTCATACGAGCTACGACTAATAAGCTTTACACCAGGACAATTCATTGGCGCAATAAAGACGACGGCAAATTCTTCTTTTTGAATCGGAACTCCGTAATGGCCAACAAAGTTATAATGCGTAAGCGCAGAACCAGTTGCCACCATTTTAGAACCACTAATGACTAACCCTTTATCTGTTTCCTCCTCAACTCGAATGAAGACATCAGCAGATTCATGAGCAGGCTTGTTCCGGTCGATTGGTGGATTTACAATCGCATGGTTGAAAAACCAGTTTCTCTCTTGGACTTCCTGATACCAATACTTCGCATGATCCTCATAAGGTGCATAAAAGTCCGTGTGTGAACCCAACGTTGCTAGAAATGCTGCTTTATAATCTGGAGTACGCCCCATTTGACCATAGGTAAGCTTCGCCCACATTGCAATTGCATCCCGTCCCCCAATCAAATCTTGAGGACTCTTCGGTGTCTGGAAAAATTTATGCGTGTACGATCCTGATCTCGTATCTGTTTCTGTCGTTAAAATGTTCTTTGTCTCTTCCTCATGAAGAGCATCATACAATCTCGCAATTGAGCGAGCAGCATTTCGAAAGGCTGGATGAGTTGTCACATCTTTTACTCTATCACCCTGGAACCAAATTTCGCGGCCATCACGTAAGCTTTCTAAATACTCTTCCCCTGTTAGTGGTTTTCTTAATTTTTGTTCTACCGTCATGATAATGACCTCCTTTTCCAAATCAAGTTAAGTACGCTTTTGTAAAAGCGCTTTCAAAAAATGCAGAAGTTACGATGTCTAGGTTTATAATAAATAATTATCAGAAAATATATAATTATCAAAAAGTATAGTGTTTTTTTGTTTCACTATCAAAATCTAAAGTTGAACAGAAAAATATGGCGCTTTCAAAAGACTTACTTTTAATCATCGATGCAACCTTTTTTTCTCCTCTCTATTTCGTATGACACAGGAGCTCTTACTTCAAAAAAAAAATCGGTACAGGGCCGATTTTGATTTATTCCTTACTATTTTGTTTTAACTTAGTTTATCTTTTCATTTTTGAAGGAATGATTGTTAATCGCTTTCATCGTGTAATAGGTTTGAATTGCGATTTGACAATGAAAGCTTCCTTGCCCCGTCTTGAAATCAACCTCGCATAATGAGTGGATTTTATTTAATCGATAGCGTAAACCAGGTATTGACAAATTTAATTCAGTTGCTGTTTGATTTAGATTCCCGTTGTTGTCCAAATAGCTTTTTAACGTTTGTACCAAATTTGATTCATTGTTTTTATCATAATCAAGCAGATTACCTATTGTTTTCTCCGAAAAGGTCAAGAGCTCTTTTGGCTCCATCGATTTTAAAAATAACATAATCGGATCAAGCTGCTCATAAATCGCAATTTTATTTTTTGTCGGATAGGCAAGCCTTAAAAAGTCACATATTTGAAAGGCGCCCTTATAGCTTTCTCCAATCTCACTAATGGAAGCTGACGCTTTGCCTGCTCCAATATAAAACATCGTATTGCTGAAAGTTTTTTCCACTAACCTTTGAACCTCGTGCAAAAATTGATGAAGCGAGGATTTTTCCTCAACATTTTTTGGTAAAATCATAATAATATATCCTTTTTTCATGAAAATATCTAGCTTGGGATAGGTTGTATTTAGTAAATACCAGATATCTTTATTTTTTTCTTCAGAGATACTCTTAATCACTACAATTCGATTATTTTTTTCAATATCAAAGTTAAACAAATGATTTGCTTGGTAGATCAGCTGCTCCTTGTCATAACTGTCATTTAATAGCTCATCAAAAAAATCCACTTTCTTTTGCCATAATGATTGAGCGATCATACGCTGTGTATACATTTGAATTGAAAGAACCGATAATGCTCTTTCAATAATCATGCGGTCCTCTTTTGTAATTGGCTCCGTTCCAAGAACAATCATTTTTCCAAGACAATCTTTATTCGCCATAATTTTAAAAATATGAATAAAGTCGTTGGACTGAACGTTTTCTTTTCTCATCCATTTCTGATAGCGGTCATAATCCTCCTCTGTTAAAAACTTCGATTCAAAGGCCTGATTCATCTCACCTCTTTTGATGATGACGCTTTTCCCTAAGACATCTGCTATTACATCAATTAACGTTGAAAGGTTTTTCCCCTCAAGCAGCAAACTTGTTAGCTCTTTATGAACCTTTTCTGAACGTATGATTGAAAGGTTTAATGTTTTTACTTCATTGTACATTTTATCAAGCTCTGTCACGAGTGACTCTTCCTCGTAATAACGTAAAATGTCCCGATGCTCAGGTGCGCAATGCTCAACCGTTTGTGCCACAAAATAACACTTCTCGTCTCCTTTACCAATACAGCTTTTTTCGTAAATCACAATTTCTTTTCCAACAATTTTAGTTAGATAGCCTGTTGCAAACCCTACAAGCATCCAGCAAACCGCTTCATTGCTATAACTGAAGTGACGGATATGCTCCTCACCTTCAAAGGAATATCGCCAGTATCCAGACATATACAGTCTCTCACCATCTAAATCCAAAACATCAGGCTCAACCGTCACAATTCCTTCTAACGTATGAAGAGCAGGGCCAGCAAGTATAAGCTCCCTTTTCGATTCCCAATTATACATACTTTCGATCGATTCAGCATCGTTATACCCACTTGCAAACCCATACCGGAGTAAAAACCCCTTTGCCCGCTCCATCCCTAATGTGGCAACCAAATCTCTTCTTAAGTACCCTAGCGCCTCTACTGAAATGAGTGCCATCCTCTTATCATTAAGTTTGATGGTTCCCATTCTAGGGTTAATATCAATGGAGTTTTGGAATAGCAAATGATGAGCTTTCATTTTCACTAGCATCCTCTCCCTTTTGTAAATCATTTATTATAAAGGACAAGCAAGTATTTTAAAAATAACCATTTGAAAGCGTTTACATTATCTTAATCATAACAAAACTACAAAATTTTCATACCACAAAAGCAGATAGTTCTCTTCAAAATGACTATATGTTTTGTATAGTAGGAACGAGATAATAGGAAGACAAAGCTAGATTCTTCTTACATTTCGATATAGAGAACGTCCTTTCCTTTTTTCATCACTTGTATATTTATCTTTTTTATTTAAGCGCAATTCGTTAATTGGAGCTTTATTGTTTGAGCATTCCGTTTCATTTTTCTAAAATGAAGGTATTAAAATCGATGAAGGAGTGTGGAAGCAATGGAGAAACGACGGCTAGGTGATTCTGATTTACTTGTAAGCGAACTTGGCTTTGGCTGTATGTCTTTAGGTACCGATGAAAAGCATGCGCTTAATATGATCGATCAAGCTATCGAACATGGCATTAATTATTTAGACACTGCTGACCTTTATGATCAGGGTTTAAACGAAGCGTTTATCGGTCAAGCATTAAAAGGGAGACGGGAGCAAATCATTTTAGCGACAAAAGTGGGAAACCGTTTCGAAAAGGGGAAAGAAGGATGGTCATGGGATCCATCAAAGCGCTATATCAAGCAAGCCGTCAAAGCCAGCCTCCAACGGCTGCAAACAGATTACATCGATCTTTATCAGCTGCATGGCGGCACGATTGAAGATCATATTGATGAAACAATTGAAGCCTTTGAGGAATTAAAAAAAGAAGGAGTGATTCGTTATTACGGCATTTCTTCCATTCGTCCAAATGTTATTCGCGAATACTTGAAGCGCTCCTCCATTGTTAGTATTATGATGCAATATAGCATCCTTGATCGTCGTCCTGAAGAATGGTTTTCTTTAATAAAAGAGCATCGTGTAAGCATTGTCGCACGAGGTCCTTTGGCAAAAGGGCTATTAACCAATCGCTCTCTTGATTCTCTAGGGGAGTCAACAAAGCAAAGTGGTTATCTTGACTACTCTTATCAAGAATTAGTCAACGTGCGAGAACAGCTGACAAGCAAAATTTCTAAACGTAGCCTGAACGAAATGGCTTTACGCTATTGTCTTCATGACGATGCTGTTGCAACCGTAGCTGCGGGCGCAAGTACAGTTGAACAACTCGAAGACAATGTAGAAGCGATCGATTCTCCCCCGCTATCAAAAAGTGAAATTGAGATGATTCAAGCTACAACGAAGGCTTCACGCTACGAACAGCATCGTTAAGATAAACAAAGCTTTGCTTTCTCTAAGTCCTTAATAGCGAAAGCCTTCGATAAACTTCTGTGTTAAGTAAAAAAAATCTAAGCAGAGCGTCTGCTTAGATTTTTCATTTTATTATTGCTGCAAGCCTTTTTTAACCCATTCAGCCACTTGAACCGTACGCTTCGCTTGATGCGTGACACCTTGCTTCACATCTTCTGTCATCTTGCCATCCTGCCCTACAGTGACACTTGTACCGTACGGATTCCCACCTGCAGCAAATGTTTCAGGTGCAGTGTAACCAGGCGCTGCAACGATTGCACCCCAGTGGTACATGGTAGTGTAAAGAGAAAGAATCGTTGCTTCATGTCCGCCATGAGGATTACTTGCACTAGACATTGCACTAACAACCTTGTTTGCTAACTTTCCATTGAACCATAGACCACCTGTTGTATCTAAGAATTGCTTCATTTGAGCTGGTAAGTTTCCGAAGCGTGTAGGTACACTGAAAATGATGGCGTCAGCCCACTCTAAATCATCAAGACTAACAGTCGGAACATCCTTTGTTGCTTCAACATGCGCTTTCCAAGCAGGATTTGATTCAATCGCTGCTTCTGGAGCAAGCTCTTCAACTTTTAAAAGCTTAACTTCTGCGCCAGCTTGTGTTGCTGCCTCTTCAGCCCATTGAGCAAGCTGATAGTTAGTACCTGTTGAGCTGTAATAAATGACTGCCAATTTTACGTTAGACATTGTATCATTCTCCTTTTTATCTGATTTTCCAAAAAGCTTGTTAAACAAACCCATCTGAAACACCTCATTTAATGAGTGAAATCCTCAAATGCTACTGTAAAAATTTTTTGTTCATTTCAGTTTAATTATGCATGGAATTGAAAGAGTCCGAAAAGTACGCACTTTCATGTAAGCTAGTTTCAAAAAAGATACTAATGAGAAGGAATAAGCATTTTCCTTTTCACTTTTATCGAAATATGCTATCATTTTTAAGTAAGTTACTTTAGAATATCAAGTAAAAAAGTGGAGGGATATCATGGCAGAAAAATGCTCAGGCGTTGAAGCAACATTAGACATCATAGCTGGCAAGTGGAAGCCTGTTATTTTGTTCCACCTATTAACAAATGAGACGTTACGATTTGGTGAATTAAGACGTGCATTACCGAATATTACACAGAAAATGCTTACATCTCAATTACGGGAATTAGAAAATAAGGGCATTATTGAACGCAAAGTGTATCCCCAAGTACCGCCGAAAGTAGAGTACTCGATTACAGAACATGGTCATTCGCTTGTTCCGATTCTGCAATTAATGGATGAATGGGGCGATACCCACCTCAAACAAACCAGTCCAGAAAAAATCGCTACAAATAAATAAAGAAATAAGTAAATATCCGCCGGTAGAACCGGCGG
>NZ_ANNK01000133.1 GCF_000334155.1 Halalkalibacterium ligniniphilum
AACATATGAATATGATCCTTCATCGCATGTGCTTCAATGATTTCGACATCTTTCATTTCACATAACCTTCTGAGAATAGCACCTATATCTTTTCTCAGTTTTCCATAAATGACTTTTCTTCTGTACTTTGGTATGAATACGATGTGATACTTACAATTCCATCTTGTGTGTGATAAACTATTGTCACTCGACATGAGTAGATCTCCTTTCGTTTTTTAGAAGTTGGTTTGACGGCCATCTTCTATTATAACGATTGGAGATTTTTTCTGTCACTTTACCACTCTAGAAGTTTTATTTTCACACGTGTAGAACACGTGGTTTTAAACCCATATAATAATAGGGTTCATCAGGTGATGATGGACGTCGTACATAATTGGGTGATTACACCCCCACCTGATGAAACCCAAATGGCAACACATTATGAAGACGGAGCTGATTTCTCCTCTTTTGACAAAAACCAGCCTCCTGCAGCAATTAAAATTAAGATCACATAAAAACTAACCTTCCAGACCTTCGATTCTGGAAATGCTTCGGGGATGACTCCTAAAGCAGGGTGAGAAAGAGTATACACCGCAAGCTTTATCCCAACCCAACCGACGATTAAAAAAGCCGCAATTTCTAAGCCTGGTCTTGTTTGCAACAATTTAACAAACCAGCTTGCTGCAAATCTCATAATAATTAGACCAATCAAACCACCTGTAAAAATGACGATGAATTTACCTCCATCTAGACCCCCAATATTAGGAAGGGGCGAGTCTGGAAGCGTTACTGCTAAAGCAACCGCCGCTAAAATTGAATCCACTGCAAAAGCAATATCAGCGATTTCAACTCGCAACACGGTACCCCAAAATCCCGCAGTTTTTTTTGCTTTAACCTCAGCCTTCTCTTTCTTCGAATCTTTACGAGCCACTTTTTTAAAAATGTGATTTATTGCAATAAAAAGAAGATACAATGCTCCGATTGCTTGTACTTGCCATACATCGACAAGGAATGAAATAGTAAACAATGAAGCAAAACGAAACACAAAAGCCCCTGCTAATCCATAAAACAACGCTTTTTTTCTTTGCTCTTCAGGCAAATGCCGAACCATGATCGCTAACACCAATGCATTATCTGCAGCAAGAAGCCCTTCTAATGCTATCAGTACAAGTAAGACCCAGCCATATTCAAGTAATAACGAAAGCTCCATTTAATTTCCTCCCTGCTCTTATTGTTCAAAGAGAAAAAAGAAATATGCTCCTTTTAGCAAAACGACACACTTGAAAAATAACCAAAGATAAACAAAAATTGTTTGGTATATTGGACTCATTCCAAATCATGAATTCAACTAATTATGTGAAAAGTGCAAGACGTGGACCAAATACAGAAAGCCTGTCAACATGTTCCCACATGGAAACCATTGACAGGCTGAAGCAAGCTCGATCGGCTGTACGCTGGAGCTAAATTTTTTATAGTTAAATACTTTTGTTACTTCACTTAACACTTGTGATTGTTTCACCTTTTTTACTAAAGCTTTCACTGTATATTTCCTGTGCATACTGTCTAACCTAATACAAACCCTTCATGAAATGGATCTTCGCTTTCAATAATGAATTGATGCATACCTGTAATCCAAGCAGAACCAGTTATTTGTGGTATAATAGCATCAAAATCACCTACTTTGGTTGTTCCGATAATACGACCAGTAAACGTAGAATTAATAATGCTTTCATGGATAAACGATTCACCAATACGCAATTTACCTTGGCTAAACAACAGAGCCATTTTTGCACAAGTTCCTGTACCACAAGGAGAGCGGTCAATTTGGCCATTTCCGAAAATCACAACATTTCTGTAGTAACCCTCTTTCTCATTTTTCTTCTTACTAAATTCGATTAATTCGATCGAGTTTATATCAGGCTTTAATGGATGTTGAAAGTTCAGCTGCTCATTCACTGCTTTTTTTAGTTTAATACCTAAATTCATCAATTGTTGCTGCTCTTCCCTCATAAGATTTAAACCAACTTGTTCCGCTTCAACGATTGCAAAGATACTTCCACCAAATGAAACATCAACCAACACGTAACCAACATCTTGAATGTGAACTTTAACGCGTTCTTGAAAAACAAACGATGGTACGTTTGTAAAGGTTACTTTCTCTACTTTATTGTTGGAAAAATCTACATAGCAATCAACGGTGCCTGCAGGCGTTTCAACCTTAATGATTTCTTTAGACTCAATCATTCCAATATTTAAAGCTGTTGTGACCGTGCCAATGGTGCCATGTCCACACATATTCAAATAACCATTGTTGTCCATAAACACAGTCCCGATGTCACACTCTGCTGAACATGGCTCTGTAATGATAGCTCCAAACATATCTTTATGACCTCTAGGTTCGGTCATCAGGAATTTTCGCAACCAGTCTAAGTTTTTTTCTAAGTATTGCTTTTTTTCCATCATTGTCGAACCGATAATTCTTGGAGCACCTCCAATAACAATCCTTGTTGGTTCACCCATCGTATGCGAATCTATCGTTTGGATAAATTGTGAGAAATGTACCATTTTTATTTCCCTTCTCTATACGATATATAATTGCCGTCGTATTTTTTGATTTTTCTCAGCCCTTGCTAACCAAAGGCTGAAAAAAGACAAAAAGTCTATTGGGTCACTTTTTTATTCATGGCTGCATGATTTGCTTGCGTGTGCAGACTTCCAAACTCGAGCAAAATTTTCCCAAGCAATCGCTTTAATATCGTCCTGCGAAAACCCTCGATTTTTCATAGCAACCAATAACGCTGGTACATCTTCAGGTCCATCAAGCTCTGGGTTATTCGGTAGCTTACCTCCAATGCTTTCAAGCGCTTCCTCATCAAGATAATTGATAAAATCAAATCCTAAACCTAAGTGACGTATCCCTACTAACTCTGCAATATGCACAGCGTGATCAAGGAATCGCTCAAGTTCAGGCCTCTCAGGATCAACAAAAGCAAAGAACGCATTAAGCCCAATTACACCATCCCGTTTTGCAATGGCGATTATTTGATCGTCTGATAAATTACGTGAAATGTTCCGAACAGAACGAGCATTAGAATGGGATGCGAAAACACCTGGACCTTGATAGGCATCGATCGCTTCCCAAAAGGACTGTTCATTTAGATGGGACAAATCAAGCATTACTCCTTCTTCTGCCATCTTTATTAAAAGTTCACACCCTTTACTCGTTAATCCTTGAATGGCATCTTCACCTGGTCCTTGAAGTCCTGTCAACCATGCCCCCCTGCCAGTTCGTGATAACGACCTTGCTTCTGCATAACTATATCCTGGAAAGCCACTAGCAAAGGCATTTTTCTCGTTCCAAGTTAATAGCCCAGATGTCAATCCTAAACTACATAAGTCAGAAAATAAGGAAGGCTCCTCAGCTAATGCAGCCATCCCTTCGATCGTTAGCAATAGCGCCAATTTCCCCTGTTCCATAGCCATCTCAGCCTCTTTTGGACTTTTTACAAGTGCTAACTCATTTGGCGATTCACGCAATTCCTCACGAAGTGCTTCCATTACCTCCCTTGTTCTGCTGGCTGCTCGATGGGTTTGATCTAATTCAATCCATATCGTCAGACCAAGTGCTGTGATCCCTGCTTTTCGAAGGCTAGGCAAGTGACGTTTACTTATGACTTGCCGCTCCCCACGGGAACGGCGCCATATAACGTCAACGAGTATATCACTGTGCAGATCAATCATTCGCATCGCTCTCTAGACCCCCAATCGATCCTCTCTAAGCTTTGATGTAGCCTTCATATCTACTTTCCACAAGGTAGTATTAATGACAACACCATACTCACGCTCAGCACTCTCAAGTGAAATATAGCCGTCCCGTACATCCTCTAATACTTTTTCAGGCTTGCGGTGTAAAGGATTTCCCCATCCTCCTCCTCCACCCGCACTGCTGACGAGTAGCTCACCAGCCTCAAGAGGTTCGTTAATTGCCCCTGTTTTTTCCTCTTGTACCGTACCTGGCCTCACAATAATATGATTAGCTTCTCCTTCTAATCCTCCATTCAAAGCCCAAGGTCGAGTCTTTGTTTTCTTTAGAAGTGTCACAGCGTTCCCAGGTGACATAAATCGATATACTCTAGTCGCTCCTACTCCGCCACGGTGTTCCCCAGCCCCACACGAATCTTGTCGTAAGTAATATTCTTCAATGAGTAAAGGAGCTTTGTTTTCCAATACTTCAATCGGATTGTTGCGACATCCAGGTTCTGATAAGTGCATAATTGCATTTTCACCATCACCGTCTGCGTGTCCACCAAAACCAACAGCTTCATTCGTAGCCTCAACCCAGAAGTTACCCGTTACAGGGTGTATACCTACACCCATAACCGAAACAACTTCTCCTCCTGAGCATGCTGGGACAACATCAGGCATCGCTTGAGCTAAAGCCTTACATATAATTTCTGGAATATGAATGGCTGGCCAAATCGTAAAAGTTGCTGCCGGATGCTGTGCATTGACAAGTGTTCCTTCTGGTGCAATGACTTTTAACGCACGAAAATTACCATCATTGGCTGGTGAATCTGGTGTCGTTAGTCCTTTGAAAGCTAATGCTGAAACTCCTTCTGTTATACCTATAGGTAAATTGACCGGCCCTTTTACTGCAGCATCCGTACCAGTAAAATCAACAATAAATTTAGTATCTGTAACGGTCACGGTCACTTTAATTTTAATCTTTTTATCTTTCTCGACACCGTCATCGTCAACCCAATCTTCAGCGGACCATGTTCCCTTTGGCAGTGTAGCAAGACGACTCATGGCTATTCGTTCCCCGTGATTCAAAATTTCCTGAGTTGCAAAATTATATGTTTCAAGACCAAATTTATTTACTAGCTCTTGTACCCGCTTCTCCCCTGTGTGACAACATGAAATCTGAGCGTTCATATTACCGATCACTCGATCCGGGATACGCGTGTTAAACCTAATAAGATTTTCTACTTCTTGATCACGTACGCCACGCTTGTAGATTTTAAGACCTGGCAGGATTAGCCCCTCATTATGAATACTTGTCGTATCTAAGCAATAACCAGGATCCTGTTGGTTCAAATCAAGCCAATGGGCTTTGCAGGCAGCATAACCGATTAATTCATCGCCAACAAATATGGGTGAGCTAACAAGGACATCAAGGGTGTGATTAGAGCTCCAATAGGGATAATTAAACAGGATTACATCACCTGGATGAATGTTTTCTTCGCCTAAAAACTCTACCATCTTTCGAAGAGCAAAATCATTGCCTCGAGTGAAAATAGCAAGACCAGGTGATTCTGCAAGCAAACGACATTTACGATCATAAATACCAAGTCCAAAATCTTGAATCTCATAAATAATCGTGTCATAAGCCGTCCTTTTTAGATTTCTCATCATCTCTCGAGCCGCGGAGAGTAAATAATTATGAATAACTTGGACTTGTATATGCTCATCTCTCTCAGCAATGCTTTTCATCTTAAGATTATTGGATTCCTTTTTCTCCATCATATGATTCCTCCTCGATTGTTATCGATTGTAATCGTAAGCTCCCCATATTCCCCGACTGCTAATCTATCGCCTTCATGAATGACCGTCGTATGACTAGGTTCCTCAATAATGGCTGGACCCTCTATTTTATCTCCTGCAAACAGCTTAAAACGTTCGTAAACCACATATTCAACATAGTTATCGGTCGTACTTTGATAAACAGAACGACTACCTTTGCGAGCTACTGCCCCTCCAGCTGTTCCTATTTCTAGTTTTGCAATTTTCGGTTTTTCAAGCAGTCCAATTGCTCGAACTCTGAGAGTCACAATTTCAATCGGATCAGTCGTTTGATGTCCATATTGCAGTTCATGAGCATTACCAAAGGCTCTTGCAATCTCAGAAATATTAGATTGTTTAAGCTCTTCAGAAGGAACCTCAATTTTTACCGTATGCTCCTGCCCAGCGTAACGTAATTCTGCCCAACGTATAAACTTGCAATCTTCTTTTTCAAATCCATCATCTCTTAGGGACTCCCCACCATTTTGTTCAAGAGAGCCATAAAGCGTATTTAGCTCGTTCACATCGACCCGTTCGAGGCCTGTCACATAGGTTTGGGCAACATCATACACCACATCAACCATCATCATTCCCCATGCAGAGAAATTACCTGGTCCCGGAGGAATTATCACCGTAGGAATTCCAATTTCCCTTGCCACATTGCAGGAGACGAGGCCACCTCCACCACCAAAACCAAGAAGAGCAAAATCCTTAGGATGAAATCCTCTTTCTACTGATATCTCTCGAATTGCACCCGTAATTTTCGCCTCACTTATTCGAACAATTCCAGCTGCTGTTTGTTCGACTGTAAGACTTAATTGTTTAGAAAGCTTTTGAATCATTTCATGTGAAAGACTTGAATCAATTGTAATGGCACCTCCTAGAAAATTCTCTTCATCGAGATAGCCTAGTGTAAGTGCAGCATCTGTGAAAGTAGCATTTTCTCCTCCCTTACCATAACAAGCTGGCCCCGGGTCTGCTCCGGCACTTTTAGGACCCACTTGAAGCGCGCCTCCATCATCGATCCAAGCAATACTTCCACCTCCAGAACCAATCGTTCGGATGTCAATCATCGGTGTAGAAATCGGCAAGCTTTCTACCATGGCCTCATTCTCAACTGTAATCTTCCCGTCAACGACCATTGTTGTATCAAGACTTGTTCCACCCATGTCAAGTGTGATTAAGTTCGGGTTTCCAGTCAGCTCAGCCATATAAGCAGCTCCAATAGCACCTCCTGCAGGACCGGACATAACCGAGTGTACTGGTTCTTCTTTCGCCGCTTTGACAGTCATAGCGCCCCCGCCTGAGCGTGTCAGCAAGAATTGACCACGGTACCCCTCTTCATTTAGTTCACCATCTAGTCTCTCAAGATAGCTTTGCATAATTGGTTTAATATAAGCATCAATTACCGCGGTGCTCGTACGCTCATATTCTCTATATTCACGTGTCAACTGATGAGATAATGTTACTGAAACGCTTGGATATTCCTCTTGCAACACTTTTTCCATCTCTAGTTCATGGGTAGGGTTTAGGTAGCTATGAAGAAAACAGACAACAACAGACTTAACATTTTCTTTTTTTAACTCTTTGGCTAGTTCCCTTGCTCCGTCATGATCAAAGGGAGTTAAAATATTGCCTTGGTAATCTAATCGTTCAACAACTTCAAATCGAAGGCGACGAGGAACCAGTAACTCTGGCTTACGATATTTGAAGTCATACATCGATTCACGGTCAGTACGTCCTAGCTCATACACATCTCTAAAGCCTTTTGTCGTAATGATGGCTACATTCGCTCCAGTACGTGTTAAAAGTGCATTTAAACCGAGCGTCGTTCCATGAACAAAGTAATCGATCTCTTCAAAACGAACATCTGCCTTTCGAAATCCTTTCAATACGCCACTCGCTGGATTTTGAGGTATTGTTTCTACTTTTTCAAGACTAAGCCTTCCCGAGTCTGAGTCTAGAGTTACAACATCTGTAAATGTTCCACCAACATCGACTGAAATACGCATGAATTTTCTCTCCTTCATAATTAGAATTAAGGACTAGTTTTAAAAGCGTTAAAAAAAAAAATACTATGTTAATTGACTAAGTATTTAGATTTTTCAAGAATTAAATTACACTAAGTAACTGTTTGCACTCCCTTAACCCTTATATTACGTTTAGAAAACTATTCTTTTTCATGTTAGAAGTTATACAAACTTCTTTATACTTGCTTCCATTTCTGGGTTAACTAAATAAACTTTTCTCGGAACACGTGATTCAATATTGGACGTTGCTTGACTTGTAAGCTCAAGAATAATCATCATATCAATAAATGGCTGACATAGCTCATCTACTTTTTCTACAGAATAACCTAATTGTTAGTATTCACGATTTCACCTCTTGTGTTGCCATTAATTTTTCTACTGGCACATAATCAAAGTCATAACCAAAATACCGAGGCCCAAGAGCTTCAAGACCTTTCTCTGTTCGCATTCGCTCATGGGCGGAAATCAAAATGATCGAACCACGATAACCATATCTCATAATGTCTGTACGAATAGGCTCACCTGTTTCGACAGCAACTATCGCAATTAAGTACAAAAATAAACGTCTTTTGTCGTCATTTGGTTGAAGAGGCTTTACCTGGACTGAATTTCAGCGTTTCAATCCAGGTAAAGAAACGAATGTGGTGTTCCTTATTTGAGGCTTCTCACTGTCATTAGTGTAAGATTTCTCCTTCTGTTTCTTTAATAAAGAGAATCGTAATTAAAGTAATAACCATAAATACTTGGATAAATGACACAGTCGCTCCAAACACCCAGCCCATTCCAATGACGAAACCGATAAGGGATGGTGCCACAGTGTTTGCCCAGCGTTGTCCAGCTACCCCCCAACTATAGCCAACTCCACGGATATTAGTTGGATAAATTTCACCAAACCACGTATTCCAAATCCCCCATGCTCCTAAGCTGAAGAAAGCTAAACCAAAATTAAAAGCATAGAGCTGGAACATACTTGAAGAGTATGCAAATGCAAAACCGAAGATAGCTGCACACAAAACAAAAACAAACATCACTTTTTTACGACCATATTTACTTGTAAGGTGTGCAGCCGCTAGATATCCAGGTATTTGTGCGACAGCAGATAATGCTAAAAAGCCCATACTTTGCCCCATTGATAAGCCTTGTTGTGCCAATAAAGTGGGAATCCACGTATACAAACCCCAATACCCAAAAGAAAACGCAAAATTGACAACCGTTTGTAATATTGTAATTTTCAAAATTTTGTGTTTAAAAATTTCAAAAAACCCACCTTGCTTCACTTGATAAATGACAAGCTCTGAATCTTCCTCTATTTTCGTTTGACCTTCGCTTAATTCTTCTATCACCTGTTTTGCTTCTGCTTTTCTTCCTTTTCCAGCTAACCAATAGGGTGATTCTGGAATTTTTGCAATCACAAAAGCCCATAATCCAGCTAATGAACTAATGAAGATTATCGCTCTCCAACCACCTAGCATCCCTTCTACATCAATCAATATGCTTGTTAACCCTATTGCGATTAACGTACCAATTGGCCAGCCTGCAGATAAGTATACCGCGGCTTTACCTCTTTGCTTCACTGGAAGCATTTCTTCATAGTAAGGAAAGATACAAACAAGAACCCCACCCAAAGAGAAGCCAGATAGTAAGCGTAGCGCATAGAGCATTTCATAATTTACAGAAAATGAACTAACAAGGGACACAACACCATAAATTAATAAACTGTATACAATCGTTTTTTTACGACCAATTTTGTCACCAATAATTCCCCAAACATAGGAGCCTGGGATCATCCCTAAAAAAATCGCTCCAATGATCGAACCAACCTGTACAGGGGTGAGAGCGAAATCTGCTGCGATAGAGGCACTTACCATAATAATAATCATCATTTCCCACGCTTCAATGACAAAAGCCATAAACAGTGCAAACCCTACAAATCCATGCTTTTTCGTAAACGGCATGTTTTCAAATAGAGAACCAACTTCAACTGAATTTACACTTTTTTTTGCAGTAGATAACCCTTCCATTTCGCCACCCACCTCATAGAATTTAAAATTATTTTTTGTTTAAAGCTGGGTCAAACAATTTAAATGCTCTAACTTCATCTTCAGGAGGAGATTGATAACCAGCTTTTTTACTATGTGTCCACGCTAACTTTTGCTTGATTTCCACTAAAAATTCAGCATATTTAAATGGCGATAAGCTTGCATCAATAACTGGAACCCCTAATTCATCTTGAAGTGTTTCAAAGAAACCAAACTCTGCTGTACATCCTAATACGATGACATCTGCACCATCCTGCTCGATCGCTTCAAGCGCAGCTTCTCTGATTCTTCGTTTTGTCTCTTTGTGGTCTTTTTGAAAATCATGAACCCCTAGTCCGAGCGGCTTGAAAGAGGCTAGTCTATGTGCAAAGCCATACTTGTGAACATTTTCTTTCATTTCAGGAATCCACTTTTTACGGCCTACAATGATTGAAACGTTTTCTCCGAGTGTTGTTGCAATATGCAAAGCCGCTTCAGCAGGTGCAGTCACAACCATTTTTTCAGTAACCTCGCGGCATGCGCGCAGCGCTGGATCATAAAAACAACCAATAATCGCCGCATCATATCCATCTTCTTCAGCCTTTTTAACTGTACGAATCAGCTCTGGAATAACCATCGCTTCATAACAGTTATATTCAACATGAATGGGTCCCTCTTCTGGCTCGAATGAAACGACATCAACAACTGTTTCGTCAATCTTAAATCGCTCAAATTGGGTTCTGAATTCATCGTCAAAAACCTCTGTGTGTAATGGATTAATAAATAAAATCCGTTTTTTCAATTTAAATCCCCCTCTTATTTTTTTAAAATATAACATAATTTTTAAAGTAATAGTGAAATTTTTTTAGAAAAAAATAAATTTTTAAAATATTCGTGTAATAATACCTGACAGATTTAACCTTCTAACTTTTGAATATACACCTGCTCAGTGCCTTTTAACCAAATTCGCTCCCCTACTTCCTTCAAACGCTCGAGATGGGACGCATCAATTTGAGCAAATACATTCACAGGTTCATTTCCTTTCCAGCTACGTGTATGTTCTGCACCGTAATAAATCGCCAGTACTTCGAAAGGGGCTTCTTCGTATTCATTCGTCCAATCCCTCCAATAAACAACTTCACCAGCACTCGTAAAAATTGTCTGATTCTCCTTTGCTGGAAGGATTTTGGTTTGCAGTTCAAAATTAACTTCCCGTCCTGACCAACGGGAATGTTTAACGATACTATAAAAGGGAAGAGTCTCCCAAACATTTTTACACGTTTGAGGAGCCTTTTCCTCATTTAAAGTTGCTGGGAATACTTCTCCATTTTTAAAGGAAATTAAAATTCGTCGCATCATTCACCTCCAACTTACACTCTATTTACGTTTCGGTAATTCATCGTTTCTTGTTCATCCACCTCAAAGCTTTCTGGTTTGAAGACTATTCCATACTGGGTTAAAGCTGTCTCTTTGTCGATGTAATCATCAATGACATCCTCTAGGACTCGATAGGCCTCTCGTTCAAAAGGATGACCATAGCCTCCTCCACCCCCTGTTTTAACCAGAACTCTGTCTCCATTTTTCATCGGTTTCGCATTAACTTTTAATAGACTTTCTACCTTCTCTCCATTAAAAACCTTCACTTCTGGCGCTTTTGCTTCTCCACCACCAAAAAGCCCCCATGCCGGTGTTTTTACTCGCTCAAACCAGAGGTATAAAAAAGCATCATCTGTTGCCACCTCGTACTCTCTCACAATTCCAAGCCCACCACGATTTTTCCCTGGTCCTCCAGAGTTAGCACGGAATCCATAGGTGGTTACTTTAAACGGATATTTATCTTCGAGTACCTCAATCGGCAAATTTTTAAAATCACCATTCACATTATTAATTAACCCTGATTGACCGTCATTTGCCGCAAAGCCTCCCCAGCCTCCAGCTGTGGCTTCAACATTTAAAAATGGTGTATTTCTTCGCGGATCAGTCCCTGAAAATGTAATAATCATTGAATCTCCATAATGTGCACCTGCGCTCTTCTCCTTTAAAGCTGGTGAAAGAGCTTTTGCGACAAGGTCAATTAGAAGCCCTAATGCAGAAAAATACCAAACACATGCTGCCGGCTCTTGCGCACTAAAGATTGTTTTTTCGGGAACGACTACTTCTAATGTTTTGAAGTTGCCTCCTGTTACTGGTGCTTCAGGATTAATTAATTGTTTAAAAGCCACTCGGCATGCAGAAATTGTTTGTGCAAGCCCGCAATTTGTCATTCCTACACGCTGCTTACTAGAACCAGTGAGATCAATCGTAATATTTTCTCCAGCTACTATGACTTTAACTTTTACATTCACAGGCTCATCTGATACACCGTCATTGTCCAAATATCCAGCTGCTTCATAGATACCATCGGAAATGCTAGCGATCATCTTACGATCCAAAAGTGCCGACTGCTTAAAAATATCGCTGATTGAACGGTTAACAGTTTCAAGACCAAAACGGCTAATAATCTCATAAAATCTTTTTTCCCCCGTTCGGCATGCTGAAATTTGAGCATTAAGATCCCCCAAAGCAGCTTCACTAAAACGGCTATTTGTTATGATAAGGTTAATGACATCTTTACGGGGTTGTCCTGCTTCATAGATTTTTGTGGGTGGAATTCGCACACCTTCCTGATATATTTCAGTAGCGTCCATTGAGAAGCCCGGATCCTGCGCACCAACATCAAGCCAATGGGCACGGTTTGCCGTAAAGCCAACTAGTTGATTATTATAAAAGACTGGAGAAATCACGGTAATATCGTTAAGGTGTGTTCCTGTCAGGTACGAATCATTCATAATGTATATATCGCCTGGTTGGTAGTTTTCGATTCCACCGATAGAGTCAGTATTTATTTTAATGCATTCATCGAGGTTACCTAAAAAAATGGGGAGGCCAGCTGATTGTCCTAGCAACTCAGCGTCTTTATTAAAGATGCCTACACTACAATCCTTCATTTCATAAATAATAGGGGAAAATGAACTCCGCGCTAAGCTTGCATTCATTTCCTCTGCTGCTGAAATAAACGCATTACGGATAATTTCTGTTGTTATTGGATTTTCTGAAAATTGATGTTCTTTCATGCACCCTCATCCTCCTTCGAAATTTCAAGATTTCCTAATTTATCAACTTTCACCTGAAATCCATCAGGAATAACTGTCGTTGTTCTCGGATCCTCTACAATGACAGGACCACGGAAATAGTCGCCAAATGATACATGGTTTGATGTAAGAATAGGTGTCGTTTTTTTCGTACCATTCCAAATAACTTCTTTTTGTATTCTTGCTTCGATAACTTTTTCATTAGTAATAGAGACCGTATTTTCTTTTTCCGTTTCTTTTTCCAGCTTTCCATAACCAGTCATGCGAAGGTTCACGACTTCGATAACTCCTTTTAAATTGTTGTGACCATAAATTTTCCCATGCATTTCGTGAAATAACGTTGCCAATTTCTCTAATGACTGTTCATCAATGCTCTCATATTGAAAAGGGACATTTACTGTGTACTCTTGTCCGACATATCGAATATCTAGCGTGCGTTGAAATGTCATGTCCTCCGTTTTTACATGTTGATGCTTTAAAATTTCAGTCGTTTCTCCTTCCATGACATCAAAAAGAGTAGCCATCATTTTTTTATCACTTTGGCCTAAAACTGATACAAACGTTCGGACTGCATCGTGCCGGATATCCGTTTGCAGCATACCCCAAGCTGAAAATGTTCCTGCAACTTTTGGAACAAGAATTTTTTTTATCCCTAGTAAATCAGCAATTAAAACGGCATGCATCGGTCCAGCACCTCCAAAAGCCACGAGGGCAAAATCACGCGGATCAATTCCCTTGCTGACCGTTAATGTCCGAATCGCATCAGCCATTTTTGCATTGGCAATATCACAAATTCCTTCAGCTGTCTCAACAACCCCTAAGCCTAATTGATCTGCTATGTTCTTGACGGCCTGATAAGCTGCTTCTCGGTCAAGCTTCATATTTCCACCGAGAAATCCATCTTCATCAAGCCGGCCTAATACTAGATTGGCATCCGTAACTGTTGCTTCAATTCCACCGGTTCCATAGCAAGCTGGTCCTGGATCTGCTCCTGCACTTTTGGGACCAACTCGTAATCCCCCAGCTTCGATCCAAGCAATCGAACCCCCGCCAGCTCCGATCGTATGAATGTTTACCATTGGCGTAAGTATTGGAAATGCTTCTAAGCTCGTTTCAGATGTGACATCAGGCTTACCATCAATAACAAGACTCACATCAAAGCTTGTCCCCCCCATATCCACACAGATCAAGTTTTTATATCCTGTTAATGAGCCTAAACTGATGCTTCCCATTGCGCCACCAACTGGTCCAGACATGAGCGTCTGGATTGGCATTCTTTTTGCGACACCGGAAGTCATCACACCTCCGTTTGATTGCATAATATAAAGATCTCCTTCTAATCCCGCTTCCTCTGTTCGGCTTTCTAAACTTGTCAAGTAGTTTTCGACAATAGGTGCAACATAGGCATTAATTACGGTCGTACTTGTTCGTTCATATTCACGCCACTCACGAACGATTTCATGTGAAAGTGAAACGGAAACTTGCGGCGCCTTCTGTTTTATCATCTCTTTAATTTTTGTTTCATGCTTTGGATTTTTATAAGCATGAAGTAGACTAACAGATACTGAGTTAAATCCTTTTTCAATAATCTTCTCAATGACAACATCCAATTGCTCAAGGTTGAGAGCTGTGTCTACCGTTCCGTCAGCTAATACTCTTTCCTCGACCTCAAAAATATTGCGGCGCTTCACTAGTGGCTCGGGCTTACGGTAAGTGAGACTGTACATGTCTGGACGGTTTGCACGTCCGATTTCATAGACATCTCTAAATCCCTTTGTTGTAATTAATGCTACATTTGAGCCTTTGCGCTCAAGAAACGCATTGAGCCCTGCTGTCGTCCCATGAACGAAATAATCAATATCACGAAAGTCATCAACAAGATTTTTTAATCCCTCAAGTACTCCATCCGCCAAGTTTTTAGGCGTTGTTAAAATTTTTTCTGTTTGGTACGTCCCTTTTTCCTTGTCGTAACATACTAAATCAGTAAAAGTTCCCCCAATATCGATACCTAAACGGTAATGTGCCATTAGATAACTCCCTTTCTAATCACTTAGTAAAAAGTCTAAATATATAGAATATTAAGAATTTTGATTAGTTTATTTTGAAAGGGAGCTAGATGGTTTGATTTCTTCTCATTACTTCTACCCATAATTACTCCCTTTCGCATATTAAAGCTTTTCACTTTGTTTGGATCAGTTCGTGTGAAACATGGTTCAATCGCTCACAGCCGTCTGAAGTGACAACAACAATATCCTCAATCCTCACCCCAAATGTTCCGGGTAAATAAATACCTGGTTCTATGCTTATGACCATTCCTTCTTCTAAAAGCTGCTCATTATCCGATGTCACAAATGGCTCTTCATGCACTTCAATACCTAATCCATGACCAGTACGATGAGTAAAATAAGCACCGTACCCCGCCTCACTTATCACTCTTCTCGCCGTATCATCAATTGTTTTTAAAGGAATACCTGGTTTTACAGCTTTTACCGCTTCCTCCTGTGCTCTTTTTACGATCGAGTAGGCTTTTTTCATCTCCTCTGTTGCCTCACCTCCAACAACAACGGTTCTAGTCATGTCAGAACAATAATGATCTTTTATCCCTCCCATATCAATGACAACCATATCTCCTACAGCAATTTGCGTCTCATCTGACTGATGATGAGGGATCGCTCCATTTTTTCCTGCCCCAACGATCGGATTAAACGAGAGTTGCTCGACCTTATGTAAGGCAAAAAGTCGCTTTATTTCTTCCGTCACATCTTTTTCTGTTAGCCCTGGCTTTATATAGTCAATGACTTGCTTCATCACATCATCGGCAATGGCACCCGATTTTTTTAGCAAATTAACTTCCTGCGAATCTTTTAATAAGCGTGATGCACCAATCGTATTTGTGCTTTCAACAAAGGATGCATGAGGCTTTCGATCCATGAGCTTTATTAAGTTATGGCTCGGCCATTCATTATCAATCGATATTTTCCCGTAATCCGGTAATACTGTTGCAAGCAGATCGAGAGAATTATCTCCATCTTTCCAGAACAAGTTTTCATAAAGTCCTGTTGGCTTGATTTCCTCTTTTGACATCTCATGTACAATCATTGATAATTCTCCATCTTTCGTTATGACGATTGCCTGTAATCTTTCATGAGAATCCAACCATGTCCCACTAAAATAGAAAAAGTTTGTCGGCGATGTAATCACAGCAGCATCGAGATTCAATTCATCTAGTAAATGTCGAACTTTCCCAATACGATTTTCATAGTTCATTATGTTCCTCCTCTAAAAAGGCAGCCTTGCTTTTTTAAATTAAAAACAAGGCTTTTAACTGTATTAAGGACCGTAATTGTTGCTACCTTGCCCTATCTGATGTTACCGCTCGACGAGCACCCACACGATCTCACAATCTTCTATTCCATCATTATATGCCCAGTGCTCTTCGCCACGGGGTATGAACGTTGCCTGCCCTGATGAAATTCTTTGCTCAACTCCACCACTCATTGTTACCAACGTTCCTTTTAACACAAGGCCATACTCATCTTGTTCATGAGATCCTATTCCTGCAAAAGGAACACGGGAGCCTGGAGAAATCGAAACCGTCCCAAACGTCGTACTCCTCCCTTGAATGCCTGATCCATTAAAAAGAATTTTCATGGTCACCCCAGAATGCTCTTCACTTACAATATCCTTGACTTTGACAATTTCCAATTATACTCTCTCCTTTTCTTTGCGCTTTGGAGAAAGTTCCAGCACTTCAAAAGTATATGGATCTACGGAAACACCGAATTCACGTCTGGCTTGCTCGGCTGTTATATACTCATTCTTTATATCCATAACAATTTTTTCAACAGGGCGGTTTAGCGGGTCTCCATACCCACCACCAGTGGCCGTTGTTAACCGCGCAACATCATTCGTATTCAAGATATAGCGATTATATTTCCCAAATGGGCCCTCTATTTCTCCGTTTGCCTTAATGATTTCAAATTTGTTCGTGGACCCTTCTCTTCCCTCATTAGCGCCCCACACATTGTATTTATGGCGGCCAAAAGAGGCAGTAAAAACTTGATGATCTGATAAAGCTCGGTACGAACGGACAACTCCTTTCCCTCCACAAAACTCACCTAAACCAGCTCCGTCAGAATACAAGCTGTACTCGTCCACTAAAACACCATTTCTCGTTTCGCAAACTTCAACAGGAATGTTAAACGTCTCACCATCTAAGACACAGAATTGTCCAGAGGCTCCATCTCTTCCTTGCGCCGCGCCCCAGCCACCAACAGATGGCTCGACAATTAAGAAAGGTTCATCTGTATTATGATGTTTTCCCGAAAGAATGACTGCACATACTGATAAGAAGTGACCTGCTGAAAGACGATGAGGTACAACCGGGGCTAGTGCTTTCCAGATTAAATCACTTCCAAACAGCATCGATTCCCAATACATAGAAACTGGAGCTGGTCTTACTGCATTAAAGATTGACCCTTCATCTGTAATAACACGTAGCGGTCGAAAAGAACCATCGTTTACATCTTGTGAAGGATTCGTAACGGCAAGAAAAATCGTACGCACTGCAGATACTAAGCCTGTATATGAAGTATTAATGGAACCAGTTACTTGAGGATGACTGCCACGGAAATCACAAATAAACTCATCATCTGTTATGCTTACCTTGACCTGGACTCTAAAAGGGCCTTCTTCAATGCCATCATCATCAATATAATCAACCGCTTCGTACGTACCCTTAGGCAACTCCTTTAAAGCTTTCAGTGCCAACTGTTCCCCATGATCTAGCAAATGTTCAATTGAATTGATAACCATTTCTTTTCCATATTTATCACATAGCTCTCGGCACCGTCTCTCACCTGTTTTCAAGGCGGCAACCTGAGCCCATAGATCACCTAATGAAAGATCCGGAAAGCGAACATTTGAGGAGATAATATCAACGACGGGTTGATTTAACTTACCTTCATCAAATAATTTAATGCAAGGGAACTGCAAACCCTCTTGAAAGATTTCTGTCGAATCGGTTGCCATTGAACCTGGATCTTTACCCCCTACTTCTGTCCAGTGGGCTTTATTTGCTGAAAAAGCGATTAACTCTCCTTCGTAAAAGATCGGCATGACGAGACCTACATCACAAAGATGAGAGCCGCCACCTCCATAAGGATCATTGATAAGAATAATATCTCCAGGCTTTAGGTCACCAGACTCATTGTAACGATCCAGCGTTTCACGAACCATGAAAGAAAGCATGCCGATAAATCCAGTTACTCCATTCCCTTGAGTAAGTAATTGACCTTTTGAATCTGTTAAACCACTGGCATAGTCCAAAACCTCATAAATGATCGGGCTCATGGATGTTCGCGCTAATGCATAAAACATTTCTTCCCCAATCGCTACCAACGAATCTTTCACAATGTCTAGCGTAAAAGGATCGACTTTCGAAACAGCAGTATTTTTCATCTTCCTAAACCCCCGTCTCAATGATTAAATTCCCATATTTATCAACGATTACAAATTGACCTGGGTAAATAACCGTTGAAGCAGATTGCTCTTCTATGATCGCAGGTCCTTCAATCGACACATTTGGTCCTAATTGCTGGCGGTCATAGACATTTGTTTCAATCCAGCCATTTTCTTCATACAAAACCGTTCTTACTTCTTTTAACGCTTCTTCTGGTGAAAGGATTGATGTTTCTAACGTTGCCAGTTCAGGCTTTTTAACCGTTCCGAAGGCAATCAAGTGCAGATTTACGATTTCAGTTGGAGATTCTTCAAGTTTAAATGTATACAACTTTTCGTGCGTTTCATGGAACTTTTCAATCATTTGCCGCATCGTCTCTTCGGTGATTTCTCCATTAAAAACAGGAACTTTTACTGTATGCTCTTGACCGACATAGCGTAAGTCCACAAAGCGAGAGCATAAAACATTCTCCTTTTTCACACCTTCTTGCTCAAATTGGTCAATCGCACCCTTTTCTTGCTTTTCCCATTTTTCGTTCAATTCGTTGTAGTCGATCCCTTCTACACGACGAATAAAGGTCTGTATGTAATCGTGACGCAAGTCCGTCATCAGCATCCCCCATGCAGAAAATACAGAAGCCGCTACAGGAACAATTACTTTCTGGACGCCAAGTTCTTTTGCGAGGGCTGGTGCATGCATCGAGCCGCCACCGCCAAAAGCAACCAATGTAAAATCGCGCGGGTCATAGCCTTTCCTTACTGATATTAGCTTAAGTGCATTTAGCATATTTGAATTAGCAATTCGTATAATACCTAACGCCGCTTCTTCTATCGATGTTTGAAACGGTTCAGCGATCTTCCTACTGATTACCTCTCGAACATCATTCATATCAACGTTACTGTCAAAATTTGCAGGTGATAACCGCCCTACAACAAGGTTTGCATCTGTCGTTGTCGGCTCTGTTCCACCCTTACCATAAGCAATGGGTCCAGGTAACGCTCCTGCTGACTGAGGTCCTACCCTTAATGAACCACCATCGTCTATCCAAGCAATTGAACCGCCACCGTTCCCAATTTCCACAATGTCCACAACTGGAACTTTGATTGGGTAACCAGCCGTCCGATCTGTACGCTCAATATTATACTCTGTCGTTACTTTGACTTCTCCTCTATCAATGAGAGAGCATTTTGCGGTCGTTCCACCGATATCAAACGCAATAATATTTTCTTCTCCAAGTATTTTCCCTAAAATAGCGGCTCCATAAATTCCTGCTACTGGTCCTGACTCTACCATATTTATTGGCAATTGCTTGGATTGCTCAAACGTAGTCGTTCCACCATTAGATTGCATAATATAGTTATTTGATCTATTCCCCGCTTCATTTAATTCTTGTTCTAACCGGTCAACATATGACGAGGCGATGGGTTGAACATAGGCATTCAAAACCGTTGTGCTTGTCCGCTCATATTCTCTCCATTCTCTTGTCACTTCATGGGAAGCAGTAACTGCAACCTCTGGCCATAATTCTTTTATGTATCGTACTGTTTCTATTTCATGGGCAGGATTGCTGTATGAGTGAAGATAAGATACAGCGATTGCTTCAACATTTTCTTGTTTAAAGTAATCAACAATATCTTCTAGGTCGGTTTTGTTTAAGGGTTGGAGCACTTCCCCTTCGTAGTTCAAACGCTCTTCAACCTCTTGACGCAAGTAACGGGGAACAAAAGGTACTGGTTTTTCATAACGAACGTTAAAAAGATCCGGCCGGTTTCCTCGAGCAATTTCTAGTACATCTCTGAACCCTTTTGTTGTAATTAAGGCGGTTTTAACCCCTTTACGCTCTGTCAAGGCGTTAATAATAACGGTTGTCCCATGAATAAATGTCTCCAGCTGATCCATGTCAATTCCACTCACACCAATAACATCCATAACACCTTTTTCAAAATTTGGAGGAGTCGTATGACTTTTTGCTACGCCTATCTTCCCTTGTTGATCAACATAAACTAAATCAGTAAATGTCCCGCCAATATCTGTCGCAACTCTCATAATCAAACCACCTATCCTCGAAAATTTAAAAATGAAATGATCTAATGATTAAAAAATGACTGGGGTTACTGTACATAAAACTTTCGCATCTGTACCAAGTGGATTTTTCAATTGATGGGAAATATGAGATGGGAAATGGATCGAGTCACCGGCTTTTACGATATACTCCTTCCCATCAACATCAAACACAAGTACACCCTCAAGAACATAATAAAATTCTTCCCCTGGATGACTGACTTTTTTTTCATCAGGATAACCTGGTGGAAACGTTACAAGCATAGGTTCTATGGCTCTTCCCGAAAACTCTCCACCAAGTCTTGTATAGATCGCACCTGAACCTTCAATTCGAAAAGGGCGTTGCGCTTCTTCCTTAACGAGATAATTTTCATTAGAATAATCTTCAAAAAAACTTGTAATCGGAACGTCTACTGCATCTGCTATTTTCTTTAACGAAGTAATAGCGATAGAAGATGCCGCTCGCTCTACTTGGGATAAAAAACTAATGGATAGGCCAGTTTTTTCACTCATCTCCTTTAACGTTAGTTTTCTTTCAAGTCGCAAAGCTCTGATTCTTTGAGATACTTCTTTTTCCATATTAAGTCCTCCAACAATTCTAGCTGTAATTGTAACATTTTCAATAAATCATAATTATTAAAGTATTACTGTATATATTTTTATGTTAACAGATATTTTTTCATTTGCAACTCTTTTTAAAAAATAATGATTTTTTAGATTATTCTAGGTTTTTATTTGTAGTGGTACATTACGTTTCATTTTTAACTAAAGGTAAAGAGTGAACAATAAGAGGGGAAATGTGAAGCTATTCTGAAAAGCTTTTATGGTAATGGATCTTGTGGATGCAGGGGGAAAATCACTTACAATAAAATAAAAATAATAAGTTTTTTATGAAAACGAAGAAAAGAAACATTGGCATTCGATAAGAATGCCACCTAAAAACGAATGCCATCTTTAACCAGTAAATAAGCGATATGAACTGCATTTTATTAGAGACAAACAATATTGGTCACAGCTATAGTTTGCTATAGTTCTATCCTCGTACCAATATTTGCTGCGATGGCTTTTTCGTAAAGGTACTTTGCGAGGACGATGTCTACAACTGCTAATCCGACTGATTTAAACACAGTGATTTCACTATCGTTGTCTCTCCCAGTTCGTTCTCCACTTGTGATTTGTCCAAGCTCAGCATAAATATCTCGTTCGTGAATCACACCTTCTTGGATGGGGACCTGCAAATCTCCCGTCTCTTCAAGTGCCGCTTCAGTCGATTCAACGACAATTTTTGTAGCTGTCGCCATCACATGTGAAGGGAGTTCTTGCATCGTTGGTCGAAAAGAACCAACTGCATTTACATGAATACCAGACTGTAAGGCTTGAGAAAAAACAGGTGTGGCAGAATTCGTTGCTGTTACGATAATGTCAGCATCCCCAATGGCTTCATTTGAATTTGAGAATACTTGGATGTCACCCTCAAACCTCTCTTTTAATGACTGTGCAAACTCGTGTGCTTTTTGTATCGTCCGGTTATATAGATTAATTTTTTCAATGTCGCGAACTGCAAGCACTGCTTCAATCAAACCTTTCGCCTGTTCTCCAGTTCCAATCACACTCACTGTCTTTGAGTTAAGACGTGATAAATGCTTGGTCGCCAGTCCTGAAAGTGCCCCCGTTCGAACCATTGTTAGATAGGAACCTTCTAAAAGGGAAAGCGGCTCTCCTGTCTCAAAATCAGACAGCATCACGATACCATTGATTGTTTTCTTTCCTGAATTTTTATTGCCCGGATTTACATTTACAACCTTTAATCCAAGGCTTCCAAGATTTTCAGCAATGGATGGCATAAATAACGCAGTATTTTGTAAATTTCCAAATGGTAGAGAAGTTCGAATTGGTGTTAACGTACGTCCGGCTGAAAATTCACATAAAGCCTTAGCTGTCTGATCAATGACTTCGTTCATCTTCATTAAACTTCTTTGTTCATTTGCACTAATTACCAACATCTCTCGATCATCCCTCCACGACGGATTATGTAGGTTTTTTTAACATTGCTTCATCAAGCAATGTTAGCGACGGCTCACTCTCAAGCGTCCCTTTTTAACTTTCGCTATTTTTACAGCGCTTCCCTTTATTTTTCCATATAAAACGATTACCAGCTTTTTGTTGAGTATCACTTACTCACAAAAAAAGAGATGATTGATTCAACAATCACCCCTTACTTACCTATCCTTAAAGCCTTTATATCTTTTTAAAAATTAATGTAGCATTATGACCGCCAAAACCTAAAGAATTGGACAATACAACCTTTACATCTGATTGCTTTGCTACATTTGGAACATAATCTAAATCAAGCTCTTCATCAGGTGTTTCAAGATGAATGGTTGGAGGAATGATCCCTTCTTTCATTGATAATAAAGAAAAAATTGCCTCGATTGCCCCTGCTGCTCCTAGCAAATGACCCGTCATCGACTTAGTCGAACTAATAGACAGGCGATACGCATGCTCCCTGAAAACTTCCTTAATGGCTTGTGTTTCGTACAAATCATTATATGGAGTGCTCGTCCCATGGGCATTAATATAATCTACCTGATCTGGAGAAATTCCACCATCGTTCAATGCCATTTTCATCGCTCGCTGGCCCCCTTCTCCATTCGGTGCAGGTGCAGTAATATGGTGCGCATCACCTGTTGCTCCATATCCGATAAGCTCACCGTAAATCGTTGCTCCACGAGATACCGCATGCTCCCATTCTTCTAATATAACGACCCCAGAGCCTTCAGCAATGACAAACCCATCTCGATTTTTATCAAACGGACGACTTGCACTGTTTGGATCTGAATTTGTTGATAGAGCTGTCATATTTGAAAATCCAGCAATCGTCATCTCCGTAATCGCCGCTTCTGTACCTCCAGTTATCATCATATCCATATCGCCAATTTGAATCGCACGAAAGGCATCTCCGATTGAATTTGCACCTGAAGCACATGCCGTTACTGAGCAATTATTAATCCCTTTGGCTCCAAGCTCAATGGATACACGACCTGACGCCATATCTGGGATTAGCATCGGAATAATAAACGGGCTTACCCGTTTCGGTCCTTTGTCTAAAAATCTCTTATGCTGCTCTTCAAACGCATCGAGCCCACCAATACCCGAACCGATCCAAACCCCTACCCGTTCTGGATGAACATTCTCTCCAATTTGAACTCCTGCATCCTGAACAGCCATCTTACTTGCAGCAATGGCGAATTGTGTAAAACGAGCCATTCTTCTTGCTTCTTTTCCATCCATAAAATCCTCTGGCTTAAACCCTTTTACTTCACCAGCCACTTTAACATTAAATTTTTCTGCATCAATTCGAGTAATTGGAGCAATACCTGATACACCTTGTTTAATCTTTTCCCAAGTTGTATACACATCATTTCCCAAGGGAGTGACAGCTCCAATTCCTGTAACAACGACTCGTTTTCTCATCATTCCACCTCTTTTCCTTTATTTACCCCATCTTAAAACAACTGAACCCCAAGTTAAGCCCCCTCCAAAGCCCACCATAACAATGATGTCATTTTCATTAATTTTCCCATTTTCAATTTCAGTAAATAACGCAAGTGGAATTGATGCTGCTGAGGTATTGCCATGTTCCTTAATCGTTGCGGAAACCTTCTCCTTTGCCAGACCAAGTCTTTCTCGCGCCGCATCAATAATTCGAGTATTCGCTTGATGTGGAACAAAATAATCGATGTCAGTCGTCTCAAGACCTGCCTTTTTGATTGCATTTAAACATGATTCTGGCACTTGCCGGGCTGCAAATTTAAAAACTTCTCTACCGTTCATCGCCACATAATTCGTTTGTTTATCTACAAATAAATGCTTCCCGCCTGTCCCCTCTGCACCTAATTCAAATGCTAAGATTCCTTTCCCTTGTGAAACTTCACTAAGGACAACAGCTCCAGCACCATCCCCAAACAGAACACACGTATTCCGGTCAGTCCAATCAATGATTTTTGAAAATTTTTCACTGCCTATAATCAAAACATTTTTATATGTATTCGTTTCAATAAATTGCTTTCCTGTTACTAGAGCGTAAACAAACCCTGTGCAAGCCGCACTTAGATCCATCGCCGGAATGTGATGAGCTTCAAGAGCCTCTTGCACCATGCAGGCAACCGACGGAAACACAGAATCAGCAGTTGCAGTAGCAACAATGATTAAATCAATATCAGATACATCTAATGAAGCATTTATCAGCGCTTTTTTTGCAGCAATAATCGCCATATCAGATGTATCCATTTCGTTACTGGCAATCCGACGCTCTTCAATTCCTGTTCTTGTACGGATCCACTCGTCATCTGTATTTACGAGCTTTTCTAAATCGTGATTCGTTACAACTTGTTCAGGAAGATAGGTGCCTACGCCAATGATACCCACACTTTTCATTTCATCACCCTAATCTATTTACGAATTATGACCTGATCATATTATCTACTATATAAATTGTATTTTACCGTAAACCCTTTTAAATAAAAAGGAGAAAAGGAAAGAAATGAGCAAGCAATTTGTTTTGTGAACACAGTAAACAAAAAGAGGAACAGTCCTTGATAACAAAGATGGAAATCACATTTTAGCAATGGTACATTTAGTACCAGAAGATAAAGGGCCAAATCAAGAAATCAATAGGGCAATACAAAGCTTAATAAAGTGGAATAAGGTGGAGGAATGAAGCAATGTCTCAAAAAACAAAGAATGACGTAGCGTGGGAAGCGTTGTTTGAAAGGTATCGTATTCTCGATGGGATAACGCATGATGGATATCACCGAATTTTAGCCGATGATATTCGAAAAGAGCGAGAGCCTCGGCTTATGTGTAAATTTGATCATCGGACGAATCTAGCGCAGCCGTTTAAAGAATACAAGCTTTCTATCTTGCCATTATCCCGGTCAGAGTATATCATTGGAAGCTTTGAAATCTTCCAAAAGGTACAATATAAAAAAAATCAGTTACCTACGCGTGTCAGCATCCCTAGCTTTATTGATACGATCAAAAAAGACGATCTATACTCTGAGAGCTCAGCTTTACATGCTGCACACGTTTCAGGCATGTTTCATCGTGTGTTAGGATTAAAGCACGACTCCCAACTACTGCAAACCGTCTCAGGAAGAATGGGGTCTAAAAGCTTTGACTATCGCGTTAATCTTGCTACAGGTGGAGCATTTCCTATTAAGGTAGAGGGCTCTCAAATAGAAATTGATGGTGGATACGAAACGAGCGATTGTTTTGTCATTGTAGAGGCAAAAAAAGAGACGGTAAAGGATTTTAATATCCGTCAATTATTTTATCCTTATCGTGTATGGAAGAAACGAACGAATAAACCTGTTTTGCCAGTCTTTTTCACTCACTCCAACGATATTTTTAGTTTTTTCGTCTATAAATTTGACGACGATCAAACCTTTAATTCGATTCGTTTAGTTGAACAAAAAGATTATATTATAGACAGTGAAAAAATGACATTAGACGAGATATTAACGATTGCCCGCTCAGTACCTACCGTAACAGAGGATCGAACCATTCCCTTTCCGCAGGCAGATACCTTTGAAAGAGTCGTTGATCTTTTAGGGCTATTATACGAAAAAGATATGACACCAAATGAAGTCGCAGAAAACTATGACTTTAATATTCGACAATCCTATTATCACGCGGATGTTGGCAGATATTTAGGACTTGTTGAAAGGATAACAGTTGACCGGACAACCTTCTTGACACTCAACGAAAAAGGCCGCCGGATCATGTCGAAGCCTTACAAGCAGAAGTATTTGGCTCTGGTCACTTGTATTATGGAACATGCTCCCTTTAGAGAAGCTTTTTTAGAGTGGTTAACGAATAATCAGCATCTACCTACAGAGCGGTGTATTCAAATCATTGAAAAAAATAACGGCAATGTTAATCCAAATAGCTCTACAATCGGACGTCGTTCTCAATCAGTCAAAAAATGGTCAGAGTGGGTCTACCGTTTAACGCAACTCTGAAACACATTTTACTTGAGCGACTCTCTGTTCATTGAATAGAGATAAGTTCGTTAAGTAACGCTAAGTATCCTTTCAATAAAGGGGTGTAACCGGCAAGCTTTTTGCTTTATCATCCTGTAAAACTCGTCCCCTTTCCACAAAAAGGAGCTAATCATTTTGTGATGGTTAGCTCTTGTACAGGATCAGCGCAGCGAAGATACGCTCTTCACTTAGCTGGGGTGGACAGCATAAAACCTATTTCCTTCACACCTCCTACTAACGCTTTTTTACTCAGCTTGAATTCGTTTTAATAACACTCCAAACTCTGCTTCATATTGCTCATACACTGGTTGACTCGCTTCAACAAATGCTTCGTAATCAAACTCCTCACGAGGGACGACTTTCATTCCTTCATTAATCGCCGTCTGTAAAAGCTCTTCATCTAATTCGATCATAAATTGCCGTTCCCAATCACGTGTTTCCTCAGCAGCTTCAACAAAGACTTTTTGTAACTCAGGAGAAAGACTATCAAATTTATCCTTGTTAATTACAAATGGAAATGCACTGTATAAATGGTGTGAAATGGTAAGATGATTTTGAACTTCAAAGAAGTTACTCGGAACAATAAGCGAAAGCGGCGTTTCTTGACCATCAACAACTCCTTGCTGCATGGCAGTAAATACTTCTGGCCATGCCATTGGCGTAGCATCTGCCCCTAAAGCTTTAAATGCATCGATATGCACCCGGTTTTCCTGTGTACGAATTTTAAGACCTTCCATGTCCTCTGGTGTTTTAATTGGATGTTTGCTATTAGTAATATTTCTAAATCCATTTTCCGCCCATGCTAAAACTTTTAAGTTTACTTCCTCTAGCTTTGCACCTACGTCTGCACCAATTTCTCCATCAAACACTCTTTCTACGTGCTCTCTATCACGAAACAAAAACGGAAAATCAAAAGCATTGACTTCAGGAGCAAAATTACCTAAAACCCCACTCGAGACAAAAGCCATATCAATCGTTCCTAGCTGCGTTCCTTCAATAATCTCTCTTTCTCCTCCAAGCTGAGAGTTTGGATGAATATTAATCGTCACTTGTCCGCCCGTTTTCTTTTCAACAATTTCTTTAAATTTCAAAGAAGCTTGATGCATATGAGAAATATCAGAATCTGGTGTGGCATGTGCTAATTTAATTGAAACTTTTTCAAAGCCTTCTTCATTTTGCGCTGCGGCAGTTGTATTAGATGTATTTTCTGTGCTAGAAGATGTTGAACCACAACCAACAATAAGTACACTTACAAGGAATACAGCTAAGAAAAACAAGATTTGCGTTTTCATAAGGGCCGTTCACTCCTATGGCTTATTTTTTGTCATTCTTTGAAGCATTCATTTCCTCTTGTTCATTCCATCTTCAACCATTCATTTCAACTAAATCTTGCCATTACCACATTAAAAACTAGAAATTATTTTAAAAGGAAAGCTTTTGTGATTTGATCCTTTTCAAGTCTCCTCTCACTTAATTCGTATTATTTAGACACAATTCGACAAAAACAGCAAACTACTTAAAAAGCATCCTCTTTAAAAAATGATGAATGCGCTTTCATTTTAGATTATTGATTATTTTGAAACATGCTTTTATTTGCCGAAAACTTTTTTAAATAGACATCAAAAGCTTTCGGCTTAATAGGCTCAACCCGTCATTTTACATTCAGTGTGTGAATTGCTTCACCATTCACACTGGCAGCCGCCTCCATTAGCGCTTCTTCCAAGCTCGGATGTGGATGTACGGTCAAAGAAATATCTTCTGCTTTAGCCCCTAGCTCGATGGCTAGCGCTGCTTCTCCAATTAATGAAGATGCATCAGGACCAACCATTTGAACCCCTAAGACCCTATCAGACTCCTTCTCTACAACGATTTGTACAAATCCTTCCGCCTGCTGTGTTGAGAGCGCTCGCCCATTGGCTGAAAAAGGTGATTTCCCTACCGTAATTTCAAATCCTTTTTCTTTGGCAGCATCAGGACTAAGTCCAACTGTCGCGATTTCAGGGTCAGTAAAAATGACCGCAGGCATTGCAAAAGCATCCATTTCACTTGCTTTGTTTGAAAGAGCTTCTGCGGCTACAATTCCCTCTTTCGAAGCCTTATGTGCCAGCATAGGACCTGTGGCTACATCACCGATTGCAAAGATTGAGAACTGACTTGTGCGACATTGTTGATCGGTGACGATGAAGCCTTTTTCATTCACTTCTACTCCGATTTCCTCTAATCCAAGCTGTTCACTATTCGGTCGGCGCCCCACAGAGACTAGTAGCTTATCGGCGGTGATTGAACGCTCCCCTAGAGATGTGTCTAGCACTAGCTTCATTTGAGCTCCAATTTTTTCATGGGCCTTAATCTTAGTACCTGTGAATACATCTACATCGATTTTTTTAAGATTTTTGTACACAGGCTGAATCAACTCAAGATCGGTACCTGGTAACAATTGATCCTGCAATTCAATGATCGTAACCTTTGCTCCTAGCTTTGCATAGGCTGTTCCTAATTCTAGCCCAATGTAACCACCTCCCATCACGACCAATTCGTTTGGCACATCCGTCAATTGTAAGGCTTCTGTGGAACTAATCACCGTTTCCCCGTCAAACTCAAACCTAGGAATTTCATTGGGCCGGCTACCTGTTGCAATAATGGCATACTCAAATTCAAAAAGCTCACGGCTCTCCTCAGACATAACCTCGATCTTGTTTTTACCGATGAATCGAGCCTCCCCTTTTACGACATTAACTTTGTTGGACTTTAACAAGGCATTAACACCATTTGTTAATTTGCTAACAATGGATTGCTTCCAATCCATCATTTGATTCATCTCAAAG
>NZ_ANNK01000134.1 GCF_000334155.1 Halalkalibacterium ligniniphilum
GTCAAAGAAATATCTTCTGCTTTAGCCCCTAGCTCGATGGCTAGCGCTGCTTCTCCAATTAATGAAGATGCATCAGGACCAACCATTTGAACCCCTAAGACCCTATCAGACTCCTTCTCTACAACGATTTGTACAAATCCTTCCGCCTGCTGTGTTGAGAGCGCTCGCCCATTGGCTGAAAAAGGTGATTTCCCTACCGTAATTTCAAATCCTTTTTCTTTGGCAGCATCAGGACTAAGTCCAACTGTCGCGATTTCAGGGTCAGTAAAAATGACCGCAGGCATTGCAAAAGCATCCATTTCACTTGCTTTGTTTGAAAGAGCTTCTGCGGCTACAATTCCCTCTTTCGAAGCCTTATGTGCCAGCATAGGACCTGTGGCTACATCACCGATTGCAAAGATTGAGAACTGACTTGTGCGACATTGTTGATCGGTGACGATGAAGCCTTTTTCATTCACTTCTACTCCGATTTCCTCTAATCCAAGCTGTTCACTATTCGGTCGGCGCCCCACAGAGACTAGTAGCTTATCGGCGGTGATTGAACGCTCCCCTAGAGATGTGTCTAGCACTAGCTTCATTTGAGCTCCAATTTTTTCATGGGCCTTAATCTTAGTACCTGTGAATACATCTACATCGATTTTTTTAAGATTTTTGTACACAGGCTGAATCAACTCAAGATCGGTACCTGGTAACAATTGATCCTGCAATTCAATGATCGTAACCTTTGCTCCTAGCTTTGCATAGGCTGTTCCTAATTCTAGCCCAATGTAACCACCTCCCATCACGACCAATTCGTTTGGCACATCCGTCAATTGTAAGGCTTCTGTGGAACTAATCACCGTTTCCCCGTCAAACTCAAACCTAGGAATTTCATTGGGCCGGCTACCTGTTGCAATAATGGCATACTCAAATTCAAAAAGCTCACGGCTCTCCTCAGACATAACCTCGATCTTGTTTTTACCGATGAATCGAGCCTCCCCTTTTACGACATTAACTTTGTTGGACTTTAACAAGGCATTAACACCATTTGTTAATTTGCTAACAATGGATTGCTTCCAATCCATCATTTGATTCATCTCAAAGGAAGCGTCGGTTACTTTCAGTCCAAACACTTCTGACTGCTGAAGCTTGTACTTTTGATCTGCTGCATGAATGATTGCTTTAGAAGGAATGCAGCCTCGATTCAAGCACACACCGCCTAAATCTTCCTTCTCTACAAGGGTGACCTCCTTCCCTAATTGAGCGGCTCGTATCGCTGCCACATATCCTCCTGGTCCTCCGCCAATGACTATCACTTGGGTCCAACGAGCTATATCCCCGACAACCATGCCAAATCATCTCCTTAACATCCTCTGATTCATACCCATTGATTTATAAAATGGCTTTGTTTGATGCATGATTATAACTCTAAAAAAAGTAAATGAGGCTTTTCTAGAAGCTCCATGATTCTTTTTAAGAAGTTCGCCGCCATCACACCGTCGATCACTTGATGATCAAACGTTAATCCAATGCTCATGACATAACCAATAGTAATTTCATCATTGGCAACAATCGGTTTTTTCTGAATTTTATTAATCCCTAAAATCGCAACCTCTGGATGGTTGAGGATCGGTGTTCCAAATTGAACAGCTCTCGTTGAGCCGATATTGGAAATCGTGAATGTCCCGCCTTGCATTTCACCCATCTGAAGCTTGCTAGCACGAGCTTTCTCCGATAATTCGCTCATTTCTTCCGACAGCTGCAGTAAATTTTTTGCATTGGCTCGTTTGACCACTGGAACCATCAGACCAGCTGTCGTATCAACAGCGATGCCAATGTTGTATGCCTTTTTCAACACGATCTCCTGGGCATCCATATCCAACGCTGCGTTCAGATACGGGAACTCCTGTAAAGCACGAACGGTAGCCTTAATAATAAATGGAAGATACGTCAGCTTTACTCCTTTATCCCGTCCATCCTCATTTATTTTCTTTCTCAGCGAGACAAGCGCCGTCACATTCACTTCATCCATCACCGTACTTTGAGCAGATGATGACAGGGACTTCATCATATTTTGGGCAATTTGCTTACGAATTCCCTTTAATGGCACTCGTTCATCTGTTTCATCATTTGCGACAACAGGAGATGGATTCCGCTCAGTTCCAGCATTAGACTCCGCCTTTTCTGCCTGGTATGTACCTTTCAAAAAGGCTCTGACATCCTCTTCGGTGATGCGATCACCCTTACCGGTTCCCTTCTTAATCAGCGTGAGATCAACATTTAATTCCCGAGCAATCCTCCGTACGGACGGAACCGCTAATGGAAGATATTTTCGTTTCGAACCACCTTGCACCTGAGTTAGTGCTGACGTATCCGTTACTGATTGCGTTTTTTCAGCTTCAGCCACTTTTGCTGTTTTTTGCGGCTTTGCTTTTTCCGAAGCCGCTTTTCCTAAATCACTCGTTTTAATGGAAACGATGACCGAACCTACTTCTGCCGTATCTCCTTCCTCATAATGAAGGGCTGCTACTTCTCCAGCAACAGGTGAAGAAATCTCTACGACTGCTTTATCGTTTTGCACTTCGACAATTATTTGGTCCTCTTTAATCACATCTCCGGGCTTAATAAACCATTTGACGATTTCACCCTCAGCGATACCCTCTCCAACATCTGGGAGCTTAAATTCATACACCATCCCATCTCCTCCTCCCTATTTCCTGCAATGATTAATAGTCTAAAACTTCTTTTACAGCATGAAGTAACCGGTCCATATTCGGCAGCCATTCCTCTTCAATTTGCGTAAAAGGATATGGCGTATCGTAGCCGGTGACTCGCTTAATCGGACACTGCAAGTAGAGAAACGCTTCTTCCATAATTCGTGTTGCCACTTCTGCTCCAAACCCGTTCGTCCGAACTGCCTCATGGCTAACAATGATGCGGCCTGTTTTTCTGACGGAATTCATCACCGTTTCATAATCAAACGGAACGAGACTGCGTAAGTCGACCACTTCAATGGAAACGCCCATCTTCTCAGCACAGTGTTCAGCTACCTTTGTTGCCGTTACCACTGGAGGCCCCCAGCTGATTAATGTAATGTCCTCTCCTTCTCTTACGACATTCGCTTTGCCGAGGGGAATGCGGTAAGGCTCCTCAGGAACTTCCATTTGATTGGAGCGATACAGACGCATTGGCTCAAAAAAGATCACGGGATCTGGATCATCGATCGCTGAAAGTAACAACCCTTTCGCATCATACGGATTACTTGGAATCACAACCTTTAGGCCAGGCGTATGAGTAAAGAAGGCCTCTATGCTGTCACTGTGCAGCTCCAACGCTCTCACTCCACCGCCAAAAGGGCCACGGATAACAAGAGGTGTTGAAAAGCTGCCACCTGTCCGCATCCGACTGCGAGACAGCTGCGAACAAACCTGATCAATCGTTGCATACATAAAGCCCATAAATTGCATTTCTACAATCGGTCTAAATCCATTTGCAGCAAGTCCTATCGAAGCGCCAACGGTTCCAGACTCAGCCAAAGGAGTATCAATGACTCGGTCTTCGCCAAATTTTTCTTGCAGCTTATCTGTTGCCCGAAATACTCCACCATTTTTTCCTACATCCTGCCCCATCACCAAAACAGTTGGGTTTTCTTCTAGTGCCTGTGAGATTGCTTCATTAATTGCTTGAATCATATTTTTTTGTGCCATCACACATTACCTCCCCTCTGTTGCATGAAAATTTCGCACTTCATCTCTTTGCTTACGAAGATCGTCTGTCATCTCTGTGTAAACCCGATCAAAAATGTCTTCAAGCTTCGTTTTTGGGACATTTTCAAATTCCTCAACGGCCTGTGCAATCTGCTCATTAATTTCTGCCAATACCTTTTCAAATTCAAACTTTTCAAAAATTCCTCTTTTTTCTAAAAATTTTTGATACTTTTCGAGGGGATCACGCTGCTTCCATTCTTCCACGACCGTTTTATCCTGGTATCGGGTCGGATCATCCGCCGTCGTATGAGGCTGCACACGATACGTTAATGCCTCTATTAGGGTCGGCCCATTCCCATTTCTTGCATGTTCAATTGCTTCTTTTGTCACTTTTCGAACTGCAAGAATATCATTGCCATCAACAAGAACTCCTTTGATTCCATAAGCAATCGCTTTTTGAGCAATCGTTGGTGTCGCCGTTTGCTTTGAAAAAGGAACACTAATCGACCATTGATTATTTTGACAGAAGAACACAACAGGTGCTTTGAAAACGGCTGCTATATTTAACCCTTCATGAAAGTCCCCTTTGGAGGTGGCCCCGTCTCCGAAATAGGTTAAGGCAATCTCCTTCTCACCTCTCATTTTAGAAGCCCACGCTGCCCCTACCGCCTGTGGGATTTGCGGAGGAATCATAATCCCATACGGAAAAATATTCACACCCTTGTTGACAGTCCCCCCGTTGTAATGTCCGGCAAAATATAAAAGGGCTGTCACAATGTCCTTTCCAAACATTAACGTCGCACAGAGATCTCTGCCGTAGGGAAACATCCAATCTGACCGTTCAAGGAGGGTGGCACTCCCAACCTGTGCCGCTTCCTGTCCTTTATAAGGAGGATACGTGCCAATTCTCCCCTGGCGCTGCAGACGAAAAACTTTTTCATCTAAGACTCGGGAAAAGAGCATCTTCCTGTATAAATCTAATAATTCCTCGTCCCCTAGATCAACTGACTGCCCTTCAGCCAGACTTCCGTCGTCATGTATGACTCGAACCAAATCAAATTGAACTGTTTGCTCCATCTTTATCCCTCCCATTTTATTTTCTTTCCATGTCCATTTATTAAAACGCTTTCATTAATAATAAAAGCAAAAAATGGGGAGCACATGGCAAGGACTGTATGATTTGATTATAGTTTATTTCGTTTTCAAATACATTTCAAATATATATTTGACGCTCGAATCATACTTATGAGATATTAATCAAAAAGATGAGGGGGACCCTAAAATGGAGTTAAGGCATCTAAGATATTTTGTTACGGTCGCAGAGGAGCTTCATTTTGGAAAAGCTGCTGAGCGGCTTCATATTGCACAACCGCCCTTAAGCAAGCAGATTAAAGATTTAGAAAAGGAACTAGGAGTTTCTCTATTTAACCGCACCAACCGGAAAGTGGAATTAACCTTAGCCGGTATGCTGTTTTTAGAGGAAGCGCGAAAATTGCAGGCTCAGCTTGAGCATGCGCAAAACGTGGCAAGATGGGCTCACCGTGGTGAGGTGGGAAGCCTTGTATTGGCTTTCATTGGTTCAGCCAACTATGATTTGATTCCTTTAATGAAGGGCTACCGGAAACGTTTCCCTAAGGTCGACATCACCCTTTCACAAATGTTAACGCCCAATCAAATGGAGGGACTATCAAAAGGAACGATTGATATCGGCATCATGCGTCCCCCTTCCACCAATGACGAGCTAAACTTCGAGACGATTCGGCGTGAACCGTGGGTCGCTGCATTACCGGAAGGACATCCTTTGTTGGAGCTCGGTGAGCCGTTACCGCTCTATGCTTTAAAAGATATGCCAATTATTTTATACCCAAGAAACCTTGTCGGACCAAGATTTTATGACGCGATCATGAAGCTTTGCTATGATGCAGGCTTCAGTCCAAATATCGTCTACGAAGCACCAGAAATGCAAACAACGGTCGCCCTTGCCGCATCAGAGCTTGGCATCGCGTTAGTTCCCTATTCCATTCAATTTTTATTTAATAAAGGGGTTGTTTTTCGAATGCTGGATGACCAAACACCTAGCGCAGAAATAGGGGTTGCCTGGAGAAAAGAAGAAACCTCCCCTTTAGTCCATTCCTTCCTCAGCTTTTGTAGGGAGGTCTCGGTTTTACAAGAGGTACAAAACAGCCATGGTATGGCATGGGAAGAACATGAGGATAAGGCGTAGTTTTGCTGCATGAGGGTAATAAAGCAGCTGAATTTTGGCGACTTAAAGCCGCATTCTACAGCTCGAAGAATGCGGCTTTTTTTAAATAGTTGAAAATTTTCATAGCCTTACATTTCAATGGGAAAATTCAAGATAAAAAGTTATTAAAAATTTGCGCCTAAATTAAAAAAGCCATACAAAGTTGTGATCAAGTTTGAGTGGCTAAATGAGATACTATGAGATTTTATTAGAGTTTACCTCAAAAAAGTTCTACCAAAATGGTTTAACTAAAAAAGCAATCGGGCATAGTCTTAATAAAGAACCTAGAAGGCTAAACTCTTAAAATTTCTACCAATGAATTACAGCTAGAGTTTTTGAATAAATTTTAATGTATTGATTGCTATTTTGATTACATGCTGATAATATAAAGAAGCATGAATTGGAAAGCTAATATTCAAAAATCTTGAGTATTTCCAAGCAGATAATTTTTGACCACTTCCTTTAAGGAAGTTAAGGCCATACGGACAGCCGGGTCAAATGCCGATTGGCAACTTTAGTTGCCTTATTGATTGAGTTAAAAGCTCAAATTTTATAAGTTGGTTACTTTACAACCAGTGCATATGCACACAACTTGTGAAACGGTCAATAAGAGTGGTAAAAGTAATTATTTGCTTTATAGACTCTGATCCTATGATATATTTTGAATATTAATAAGCTTACCTATAATGTCTCAGGATTTTTAAGGTAGACGTATACGCATGACTTTTGTCATTGATATACCTATGCTTTTTTAATATTGATAAATATATTTAAAGCACGTGTTGTGCGCAATTATGCGTTTTACACTTGCTTTTTTTATTGCCCAAAACCTTGAATGGTTTTGACAATAATCTATTTCTACAGGTTGCTATGGAAATCCTCTTTGCTTTACAAAAATTTAAGTTAGGAGATAGGAGAATGGGAAAAGCGCTTATTATCGGTTGTGGTGGAGTGGCATCAGTAGCCATCCATAAATGTGTTCAAAACAGTGATGTATTTGAAGAGATTTGTATCGCAAGTCGTACAAAATCAAAATGCGATGACTTAAAAGCCAAGCTAGATGGCGGCAAAACAAAAATTACAACTGCACAAGTGGATGCAAATAATGTGGACGAGCTGATTGCTTTAATTGAAGAGGTAAAACCAGATATTGTGATGAACTTAGCTTTACCGTATCAGGATTTAACAATCATGGATGCTTGCCTTGCAACAAAAACAAACTATTTGGATACAGCAAACTATGAGCCAGAAGATACGGCAAAATTTGAATATAAATGGCAATGGGATTATCGCAAACGCTTCGAAAAGGCTGGTATTACAGCTCTTTTAGGCAGCGGATTTGACCCTGGTGTAACAGGTGTATTTTCTGCTTATGCGCTTAAGCATCACTTTGATGAAATTGAGTATATCGATATTCTCGACTGTAACGCAGGTGATCATGGCTATCCGTTTGCAACGAATTTCAATCCTGAAATCAATATTCGTGAAGTTTCAGCCAACGGAAGATATTGGGAAAATGGTGAATGGATCGAGACGAAGCCAATGGAAATCAAACGCGTTTATAACTTCCCTGAAATTGGCGAGAGAGATATGTATTTGCTTTACCATGAAGAACTTGAATCTCTTGCTGTAAACATCCCAGGAATTAAGCGTATCCGTTTCTTCATGACATTTGGTCAAAGCTACCTTACTCACTTAAAGTGCCTTGAAAATGTAGGAATGACTTCCATTGAGCCGATTGAATTCGAAGGAAAACAAATCATTCCGCTTCAATTCTTGAAAGCAGTATTACCAGATCCTGCTTCACTTGGACCACGCACAAAAGGAAAAACGAACATCGGTTGTATCTTCAAAGGTAAAAAGGACGGAAAAGATAAAACGTATTACCTGTACAATGTTTGTGACCATGAGGAATGCTACAGAGAAGTGGGTTCCCAAGCCGTTTCTTATACAACAGGCGTTCCTGCTATGATCGGAGCGATGATGGTGATGACTGGAAAATGGAATAAACCAGGCGTATACAATATTGAAGAATTTGATCCAGATCCATTCATGGAAGCACTGAACAAGTGGGGTCTTCCATGGAAAGAAGATTTTAATCCAGAGCTTGTAGATTCTGAGCCTATTAAAGAAAAAGAGTCGGAGCTTGTTCGTTAAGATGCGGTTTGAAGAATTACCAACACCATGTTATGTAGTCGATGAAGGTCTTCTGGAAAAAAACCTAAAAATCCTGAACGGCGTCATGCAACGTACAGGATGTAAGATTATATTGGCACAAAAAGCATTTTCGATGTTTAAGATGTATCCTCTCATTGCAGAGTATTTAAGTGGTACGACAGCAAGCGGCTTATTCGAGGCTCGCCTCGGCTACGAGGAAATGGGCAAAGAAAATCATGTCTTTGCCCCTGCCTATCGTGAGGATGAAATCGAGGAAATTATCTCGATTTGTGACCATATCATCTTTAACTCCTTCTCACAGCTGGAAAAATATAAAGAGAAAGTGCTTCAAGCTGGTAAAAAAGTGGGCTTGCGCATCAATCCTGAATGCTCTACCCAAGATGGTCATGCCATTTATGATCCGTGCTCACCAGGTTCTCGGTTTGGTGTAACCAAAGAGCAGTTTCGTCCCGAATTGCTTGAAGGTGTTTCAGGGCTGCATTTCCACACACTTTGTCAACAAAACGCTGACGATTTAGCAACCACTCTTGAAGCAGTGGTAGAAAAGTTTGGACAGTGGCTCCCGCAGATGGAATGGATCAACTTCGGCGGCGGTCACCATATCACAAGAGAAGACTATAACATTCCATTACTTGAAAAATGCATTAAAAGCATGCAGGAAAAATACGGTTTAGAAGTCTATCTTGAACCAGGTGAAGCTGTTGCTCTCAATGCTGGATATCTTGTGACGACCGTCCAAGATACAATCCAAAATGGAGTCGATATTGCGATTCTTGACACTTCTGCATCTTGTCATATGCCTGATGTATTGGAAATGCCTTACCGTCCCCCTCTTTTAGGATCAGGAGAAGCAGGAGAGAAGCCATTTCTTTATCGACTTGGCGGCTCAACCTGTATGGCAGGCGATGTAATAGGCGATTATTCATTTGATCAACCATTAAAAATCGGCGATCGTTTAATTTTTGGTGATATGGCGATTTACTCAATGGTGAAGAACACGACGTTTAACGGTATGGGACTTCCAGCCATTGCTATACAAGATAAAAACGGAGATTGTCAGGTCGTACGCGAATTTGGCTATCAAGATTTTAAGATGAGACTAGCTTAAAATTCATAAGTGATATATCTCTGTAATAAAAAAATGTCCCTCACACAGGGCTTTTAAAGAACCAGATTCTGAAACATGAATCTGGTTCTTTGTCTAATAAACGGATAAAATCATTTATCTTTCTTACCATATACTTTTAGTCTTGGCTCAACCTAGAGTATCATCTAACTTAACTTTTTCAAATCCTAACCTTAGGATTGTCCTTAAAAGTGATATTGAGTTAAGCCTTTTGCAATTTTCTAAGAAAAAACGCATGTGATTTCATAAAGAAATACATGCGTTCTATTTGATAATCTCTTTGAGATCAAACTGCCTAGTCTTCACCGCTTTTATTGGACTAATTCAAGTTCAACAGGAATAAACTCCTCCACTGTATTACCTTCGTTTACTTCAATAGCAATTTGAATAGCTTGAACACCAATTGCTTCAGGCTTCTGCGCCACTGTGGCAGCCATTTTTCCATCTTCAACAGCTTTTACTGCATCATCCGTTGCATCAAAACCAACCACTAATACATCTTCAATCCCTGCACTTTCCAATGCAACAATTGCTCCTAGTGCCATCTCATCATTATGAGCAAAAATGGCATCGATTTCACGGTTACTTTGTAAGATGTTTTCCATTACCGTCAACCCTTGTGCACGGTCAAAATCAGCAGATTGACGTGCAACAACTTCAATTCCAGTTTCATTTGTAATTGAATTATTGAACCCTTCACCCCGTTCACGAGCTGCAGAAGAACCAGGAATCCCTTCTAATTCAACAACTTTTCCAGCTCCACCAAGCTGCTCAATAATAAATGCTCCTGCCATTTCTCCACCTGCAATGTTATCAGAGGCAATATGAGCGACTACCTCTCCACCTTCCGCGTTACGATCTACTGTAATAACTGGAATTCCTGCATCGTTTGCAGCTTTAATCGAAGATGTAATCGCTTCTGAATCTGCTGGGTTTATAAGCAGTACTTGAACACCTTGCTGAATTAAATCTTCAATGTCGTTCGCTTGTTTCGATGGATCATTTTGCGCATCTACCGTCGTAATCTCAATACCATGTTTTGCCGCTTCTGCTTCAGCACCTTCATTTAATGTCACAAAGAATGGATTGTTTAATGTTGAAATCGAGAAACCAACTTTAAGCGTTGCATCCTCTGTACCTTGATTCTCACTACTTGTCGTGTTACTAGAACCTGGTGCATCTGTTGAACAACCAACTAGAAATAATACCCCAACGATTGCAAATAGAAATCCTTTTACCCATTGCTTCATGTTCATTTCCCCCTTGTTATTAGTGTGATAGATTAAGCTGACTTTTTACGATCTAATAAGACTGCTAGTAGAATAACCCCTCCTTTAATTACTTGTTGGTAGAACGATGATACATTTAATAAATTAAGACCATTATTCAAAATTCCAATAATTAAGGCCCCAATTAACGTTCCAAAGATCCAGCCACGTCCACCTGTTAAACTCGTTCCGCCGAGAACAACTGCTGCAATTGCATCTAATTCATAGGTTGTTCCAGCTGTTGGTTGTGCCGAATCTAATCGTGAAGTTAAAATAATTCCAGCTAATGCTGCGAGTAAGCCTGTCAAAGAGTAGACGTAGATTTTGATACGCTCAACTTTTAACCCTGATAAAATAGATGCTTCCTCGTTTCCCCCGATCGCGTACACACTGCGACCGAATGTTGTTTTCTTTAAAATAAAATAGAGAATACCATAAGCAATTAACATACTGATTACAGGAAACGGAATATAAAAAACATAGCCACTTCCCATCATTTGAAATGTAAAACTATCAGAAAGTCCAGTAATCGGACGGCCCTCTGTATAAACGAGTGTTAGACCCCGATAAATCGTCATTGTTGCTAAAGTAGCAATAAAAGGTGCGACTTTTCCCTTTGTAATGATTAATCCATTCATTGCTCCCATCACAGCACCAGCTAAAAGCCCAAGCAATATGGCAAGGATAGGATCCATCCCCCCTGTTAGCATACCTGCTGTAATAGCTGCAGCAAGCGCTAAGATTGAACCAACAGATAAATCTATTCCACCTGTTAAAATGACAAACGTCATACCAAATGCAATCAACGCATTAATCGATACTTGACGTAACACATTCAACAGGTTATTTATCGTTAAAAAGTCATTACTAAGAATCGATAAGATGATGATTAATAAAGAAAGACCGATTAGTGGACCTAGCTTTTGAATTGTATTAAGAGAACGCTTCATGTTCCTTTCCCTCCCGTTGCTGCTTGCATGATACCCTCCTGATCCGCATCCTCACGATTAATAATAGCTGTTACCCTACCTTCGTGAACAACCATAATTCGGTCACTCATCCCTAAGATTTCAGGTAACTCAGAAGAAACCATAATAATGGAGACCCCTTTTTCTGCTAGTTCATTCATAATGTTATAAATTTCTTTCTTGGCACCAACATCAACCCCTCTAGTCGGTTCATCTAAAATTAAGACGCGTGGGTTAATACCAAGCCATTTGCCGATAACGACTTTTTGTTGATTGCCCCCGCTTAGTGACTTCACGATTTGTTCTGAGCCTGATGTTTTAACACGTAGCTTTCGAATCATCTCTTCCGCAAAGGCATTTTCCTTCTTCGATCGCATCACGCCATAGCTAGAGAGTGAGTTCAAATTAGTGAGTGTTAAGTTTTCTCGAACCGTTAGCCCCAGTACTAATCCCTCACTTTTGCGATCTTCGGTAATAAATCCGATTCCTTCTTTAATCGCATCATACGGATTTTTAATACTCACTTGTTTGTTATCAAGGTAAATTCTTCCGCTATGTGTCGGCAAAGACCCAAAAATTGCTTCCATAATTTCTGTGCGTCCTGCCCCCATTAATCCAGCCACTCCAAATATTTCGCCTTTCCCTACAGAAAAGCTCACATCTTGAAAATAACCATCGCTAGTTAGCCCTTCAACACGTACTCGTTCGCCTTCTGGTCTTACCGTCCGTTCAGGAAAACGCTCCCCTAGCTCACGTCCTACCATCATTTTGACGATTTCATCAAAGTTCGTATCTTTAATGCTCTTCGTTCCAACCGATGAACCATCTCGTAAAACGGTAATCCGATCACAAACTCTGAATATTTCTTCCATTCGATGTGAAATATAAACGATGCCGACACCTTGATCTCTCAATCTTAAAATCACCTTGAATAAAGCCTCAATTTCTCGATCGGTTAACGCTGCAGTTGGCTCATCCATGATGAGAATATCGCCATTAATGGATACTGCGCGAGCAATTTCAACCATTTGCTGTTGACCAACTGACAAATGACCTGCCTCAACATTGGGATCGATATCTACCCCTAAACGCTGTAAATACTCCCTTGTTTTCTTTATCATTTCTTTAGTTTTAATAATGCCAGTTTTGCCATACGTTAACTGCCGGCCAAGAAAGATATTTTCAGCAACGGTTAATTGTGGAATGATGTTTAACTCTTGATGCATAACGGCAATACCCATTTCCTCCGCTTCCTTTGCCGTTTTAAAATCAACCTCTTTTCCTTTAATAGAAATGACTCCTTTATCACGACTGTAAATACCCGTAAGGATTTTCATAAGCGTCGACTTACCTGCACCATTTTCTCCCATCAATGCATGGATTTCACCTGGAAGTAATTCAAAATTAACCTTGTTTAGAACATTAACTGAACTGAAACTTTTACAAATATTACTCATCTGCACTAATGATTCAAATTGGTTTGACATTAAAAAAATCACCCCCGCATGTAAAATGCTATTTGCATAAGGCTTGCCTCTCCAGCACGAATAATTGCTTTTGACCGTTGTGAAAGTTCTTTAAATGACTCATGCGTAACATATTGCGCATTCTTTCCATCAATCATTCCCTAAATTTGTGTATGTATTGTAGGATTCATTTCACTGATCTCTGATGCAAGTGTGATAGATTCAACTTCCATGTCCGCTAAAATAATTTCTAATGTATCAATGAAACTTGGTATACCTACTTTCATTGATAGATCAATCCGCTTTACATGGTCAGGAATCGGCAATTACAATGAAATCTGTATGACCTAGCTTTGCCAATACTTCTGAAATATGGCTGTTTAAGATAACGTTATTTTTCACCTTCATCACCTACCTTTGTTACCGAATCATTGTGTTAGCCCTCTTTTATTTAGAAATGCCTCTACCTTTTCCCTAGTTGGCATACCGCTTTGTGCACCTAACTTTGTCACAGCTAATGCCCCAACCGCTGATGCAAATCGGCAAGCCTCTTTTAAATCCTTATTCTCTGATAAGGCAACTGCTAGAGCACCATTAAATGAATCACCTGCCCCTGTCGTATCTATAACTTCAACAGAAAAACTTTCTAAGTGGGTTGGGGTGCCTTTATGTAAAAAGCTAACCCCCTTTTCTCCTTTAGTAATAATTAGCTTATCAATAAGATTGGCAACATCCACCAACGCAAATTCATCTACCTCATGTTCGTTTGGGGTTAAATATGTAATCTTCTCAAGCAAAGATTGTGCTAAAGGTTGGATAGGTGCTGGATTCAAAATAACCGGCACGCCGTGCTTATGCGCTAGTTCAATCGAATATTCAACGGTCTTAATCGGAATTTCTAATTGAAGTAAAACAATATCACTTACGGCGATCGTATCTTCAAACTCATCAATTAGTTCAGGTGTCACCTCTTCATTTGCTCCAGGAACAACAATAATACTGTTATCTCCTTCGCTTAATGTAATAGAAGCAACCCCGGTACTCAAATGTGTAACCGGTTCCACATTACATAATGAAACACCTTCTCTTTGTAAATGTTCCCTTAATTCCTTACCAAATGCATCATCACCCACTCGTCCTAAAAGCGTTACATCCGCTCCTAATCGAGCTGCCGCAACCGCTTGGTTGGCTCCTTTACCTCCAGGAACCATCATGAACGATTCACCTATTAATGTCTCTCCCACCTTCGGACGCTTTTTTGTCGACGTAATCAAATCCATATTAATACTGCCTACAACAGTAATTTTAGGTCGCTTCATCTGAATTTTTCACTTCCTCTTTGTCGATTGTCGTTCAATCAATTGTACGTCAAACGAGTAGGATCCTTGAGACTTTTCAAACCTTCCTTCGATTAAATTAATTAAAGTCTCTGCCGCTCGGTATCCCATTTCATAGATCGGCTGTGCAATTGTCGAAAGCTGTGGACTTGTCACTTCGCATAAATAGATACCATCAAACCCAATAACCGCTAAATCGTCTGGTACAACTCTTCCTGTTTGCTCAGCTGCTTTTAATACACCAACAGCCATGACGTCGTTTCCTGCAAATATTCCATCAACGTCTGGATTATTTAACAATAACTCCTTCGTCACCTCTGTCGTTTTTTTTATATCATAGCTTCCATTTGCAATTAGAGTTTCTTCTAACATACCATTACTTTCCATCTCATCATAATAACCAAAACATCGATCATCTGCCGTACTAATATGAAGCGGCCCGCGAATATGTGCAATTTTTTTACAGCCAATATCAATTAAATAACGCGTTGCTTTTCGTGCTCCCTCATAGTTCTTTGAAGCGATTATTGGAACATTACTTTCAAAGATTCGGTCTAATGAAATAATTGGAACGTTTAGTCCATCAACATCACTAGCTGTAAGCGTGCTCGTTACAATAATGAATCCATCGACATATTTTTGTTTTAAAACTTCTATATATTCTTTTTCCTTACCCGCTTTCTCATCACTATTACAAAGAATCAACGTATAATTATTCTTGTTCAAGACATCTTCAACCGCTCTAGCCAATTCAGGAAAAAATGGATTTTTAATATCAGGAACAATTAAACCTATTGTTTTTGATGATTTTTTATATAGACTTCGTGCAACTGAATTCGGTGTGTAATTTAATGCTTGGATTGCTGCCAACACTTTTTTTCTTGTATCTTCATTTACATATCCATTGCTATTTAACACCCTTGATACTGTCGCAACAGAGACCTCTGCTTCCTTTGCTACATCTCGAATCGTTGCCATACTAACCTCTCCAGTACATAGTATGTGTAACCGGTTACATAAGTATATTTTATATTTAATTGTATATTCTGTCAATTAAAAATTTTGATGTCTCAGAGCCCTACTACCAATACAAAGCTTCTAAAATAACAGGCTTTACTGTAAGAAACGGCATCACAATTAAAGCGAGTTGCAATTGCACGCTGAATTAGTTTTTGTGAGTCGAGATAACGTTGCTGTGATGTCGTGCCTCGCAAGATGACAGCTACTTAATCATAATCATTACCATTCGCTTCAGCAAACAACTAAATTATGACGGGGAGCAGTCGTATAGCCTGTTTTCCCTTCAAAAACGATTGATATATAAATCGACTGTCTGGTCGGATCCATTGATTTGTTTTTTTCTATGTTCTTGTTTGACCACCAGCTTGAATTCGATAAACAGCCGTATCTGCTTGCTGACTATCTTCATAAACGTTGAATGTTTTCTAGCTTCTTTTGCAATTAATGCGAGATCATTTGCGGTCGTCACTTGATTGGAATGATGATAGCCGTGCGGATTAACAAAATTCGTATGTGTTGCACCTAATTGACGCGCACGCTTATTCATCATGTTTACAAACGCTTGTTGACTACCTCCAATATGTACGGCAATGGCAACAGCAGCGTCATTCCCCGATGGCAGCATCATCGCATAAAGTAATTGTTCAAGTGTTAATCGGTCACCTGGCATAATACTCGCCCTCAAGTGTATTTGGCATTTAACTGATGTACCAAATGGCAGTATATTTATTCGTTATAATATAATTTATTCATTCTGATTTTGTCGCTTGACATGGAGCCTCTGGACAGATTTTTTTGAAAAGACCACAACAACAAGCTTTTCTGGGCAATTAGCCTAACCCATCCGCCACTCCATGTAAAGCGCAATGTATTCAAAAATATACTGCCACGAACAGCATTTTTTATGTGCACAAACAGTTATTATTACCTGCTTAAAGAAGATTGCACAAATTGAACCTGCCTCTGAATCTCTTATTTTCAGAGACCAAGAAGTGTTTCTTAGCAATGGACAGAATGGAACGAAAATGACCCATCCTTTACGTCTCGTTGAAACCAAAGATCGTGAAGGAAACACGGTGATCATCGTCACGAATTGCTTTGAGCTCTCCGCTAACGAAATAGGCGAGCTTTACCGCTATCATTGGAAAATCGAAACCTTCTTTAAGTGGATGAAACAGCACCTTAAAGTCAAAAGCTTCTACGGAAAAAGCGAGAATGCCGTTTGTAATCAAATCTGGATCGCTCTCATCACGTACTGTTTACAAGTTTCTATGCAACAAAGTGTCAATCATAAGAATCCCTTACTTGACATCAAACAAACGTTGAAAACCCTCTTAATTCAATGGATTTAATGCCTTCATTCGGTCTCTTTTTAGGCAGCAACACGCTCCTCGAAGGTCGGCGAAAGCTCAACTGGGAAGAAAAATTCCGAACCATTGAGCATTAAATCGATGAAGGTGAGGTGAGCCATTTAGACGATTTAACGTACGACCCGCTGTTTAACTAGAGAAAAATCTGTAAAATTGCGGAAAAGGACTACCTTTTATCTTACAGTTGTTCTTTTTTTCACTTAGACTCAAATCATTAAAAGCGTAATATTCTAACTTTTTTTAACTGACTAAAAAACAGTAAGCTGACACCAACTGAATTTGTTTATGCAATGCTAATAGCACAAAATATTTTATACTCTCAGTGTTCATGAATGAATCTTTACTTATTTAATTTGAGGTTTTTCAAAGAAATACTTTTACATTTTGCACTAACTTTTAATAACCGACTGCCCCTCCATCGCCACGGGGATCTGCTTCCCCATACTTGACATTGGTAACTGGGTCAATCAAAATTGCTCCTGCATGTCCCTATCAGTCCTTATTTATTTTGATAAAACGGATTGTGCCCAACACCTTTCCCTGACGGCATTGCTCCCGGTACACCATCAGATTCTAATAATGGCCAAATGATTAACTTTACTGGCCACTCTTTACGTTCAAAAAGCTCATAGTGGAGCACTTTTCTATCTTCTTCGGGAATATCAATTGTTTGTAAAGATTCTCTTAATTTGATTTTAGTAATTTGCCAAAATACTTTTTCGGGAATAGAATAGACCTCCGATAACGACTCCATTATTGCTGCCAGGTTTACTTGTGTTCCAAGAGATTGGATGTAATAAATTAACTTTTCAATCGTTTCATTATATAAGCTATTTGAATACCCAGGTCTTATATGGTAGCCAGGATCTTTAATTTGGTGTTTATCTAAATAAGGTTGATGTAGACGCACTGAATCATGATCTCTAAATAATAATCCAATTATTTCGTTGTGTTTCATCACAACACAACAGTTTTGGCCATGTATTTCTGGTACAATCCCAACTTTAAATAATCTCATCGTAATATCATAAAACGTAGTTGCTAAATCCGTATAAAAGTTGATAACATCTTCTTTTGATAAACTTTCTCCTAATATTTCAGTTAGAAAATGGCTATCTTGCACCACAACCCCTAAAGAAGACATAGGGATAATTTTATAATCTGTTTTCAAAATTTCTTGTGGATATATTCTTACCTGGGCGGCTAAATGACGAGGATGATCATCAAAAAGCCCCATAGATTTAGGCATGTATCCCCACCAGTTTTTTTCTTCACATAAAAATACTCTATTTTCTAGTGTCTTATCACAAGCTACTGCTTGGCGAAACATCTGTTCTCCAACAATCCCATTTAATAATTTAACGACAGGCAAGTACCTAGCAGCGCCTAAAGATTTAACACTAATTGGTAGCTTTAACATTTTCGTTGATTCATTGAGGGATGTTAACGATCGTACTGAGGATGTTGCTAAGAAATCACCAATTTTTGAATCTAATACGATGATTGTTTTATCCTCTAACTCTTTTTTAAAGTTTAGTAAGATAATATTTTTAAGTTGCCATGGATGGACAGGGATAATCGTATATTTTTCTATCGATATTCCTTTTAAAAATAACTCTTTTTCAATGATAGCTTTTTGCTCGTCGTTTAACACATCGAGACTTTCAATTTCACTCCCTGAGGCTCCTTTTACTATTGAGTCATTACATATAGCTACCCAACATAAAGTCGTCTTTTTTTTAAATTCAGCCATATATTTTTGATAATCCTCTGGTGTAAAACCTATTTTTGCTTTAGACAAAGGATGAAATGGCCGATCGCGTAGCGATGATATCATCTCACCTTTAACAAACCAATCATAAGATGAGTTAGGCCTAATTGATTGATAATCTTCCATCAGTTCTAAACTAAGATTTAATTGCTGGATAGATACGGATAATCCATCTAAGAAGTCTTCTACACCTGGATGTGCATATGCTTCTTTAGATAGTGTATTTCTTAACACAAATTGGCTTAGTTCTAAAGGTGAACTGATTTCTACCCAATCATGGTTCTCCTTCTTGTAAATGGAAGAACCAGACACCCATTGATAACCCTGTCGATAACCTTTTTCTAATAAAAAACATAATTTATCAATATAAATCAATGTTTGCTCACATTCTGGATACAACTTTTGAATAATGTTTGGAGCGTCAAAAACCATTTTTGTTGTATGTTCATTGATAGTGAAAAAATCCTCAGCAATAAATACATTCATTAAATCTTTTATGATTAATTGTTTAGCCGTAACACTTTTTGATTGAGTTATTGTCTCATTCATAATGATTCCCCTCTATGTAGTAAAAATTTGGATGTGGATGGCCTAAAAAGTCATGATGAGAAATCGTCCAACAATATGCACCTGACTTCTCAAATATAATAATGTCTCCAACTCGTAAACTTTCCACTTTAGCATTTTCATATAGCCGATCCTTCGGGGTACATAACTCACCAACAATCGTCACTTTCGAATTTTGGACTTCTGGCCTTTTAAAAGGATAAGACCACCCTTCTTGATGGAAAATGGAAAATGGATGATTATGTCCCCAAGAGGCCGGTAATCTATTATGATGTGTACCACCTCTTAATACAGAAAAACATTTGTCACCAGACACTTTTATATCTACTACTTCGGTAACATAATACCCGTAATCAGCAACGATAAATCTTCCCGGTTCAAAGAAAAGTTGTGTATCACCTAGGTTTTGATATTCTTCACTTTTTGTTAATAAAGACGTAAAAAGTTCCCACTCAAACCCAGGCGTTTCATCATACGAGACTCCAAAACCACCCCCAGCATTAATAACTTTAACGTCTAATCCATGTACCCGCTTCCATTGTTCTACTTTTTGAAGATAATGGTTAACCATTTCTACATGCAAATCTGCTTTTAGGTTATTTGATAAAGAATGGAAGTGAAAACCACATAAATGAACGTGTGTATTTTCTGCCCCTATTAAAATTGATATCGCCTCGTCAATTAATTGTTCATCTATTCCAAACTGGCTTGAATAACCTCCCATTATAATTTTTGTTTCAGGTAATGTTTTTGTTCTAAGATTGATACGTAATAAAACCTGTATATGCTTGTTACTTTCTTTTGCAAATATAATTAATTTTCTTAGTTCTAAGAGGCTTTCTACATGAATATATGACACATTCTCCCTAATTGCTATTTCAAGTTCATAGTTTTTCTTGCCTGGTCCTCCAAACAAAATTGGGATATCTTTAGAAACACCTCTTACTTTTAGCAACTCTCCAATCGATGCAACTTCAAACCCTTTTACTAATGGTAACAAAGCTTCTATAATTCTCTTATCCGGGTTTGCTTTAATGGCATAAAATAAATGTGATTGCCTAGGCATTGTTTTTAACATACTTTTTACATGGTTTTGAATACCTTCTAAATCATAAATATAGGCACATATTGGATCTCTATTTTTATCGTGCCACTCATTTATCAACTTTTTTACATTTTGATTCATTAGAACCTCCAGTTATACTTCGATAATCAGCCAATTTATCCATATATGCTCGGAATGCTGTACCTCGCTCATCCCCTAATACAAAAATATTCGCCCCTATTTCTGACCATTTTTTATGATTGTTATGATTTCTAGAGACGAGTGCGTAAGGAACATTACATTGCCTTGATACTTTATATAGCTTCTCTAAACTTTTTTGTACTTCTGGATGATCTGTATCCCACGGTACAGAGAGTGATTGAGAAAGATCAGCCGCTCCTTCTAAAACGAAACTTATATGTGGTAAAGATAGAATTGTTTCACTTTCATTAATACCTTCTAAGCTTTCGATCATCGGCACGATCATTATTTCTTCGTTTGCCTTTGCAATATAATCGCTTAAAGAATATTTTGCGAAAGCACCTGGCCTTCCGCTATTAAGACTTCTCATTCCAATTGGATGATAGTACGCGTAGTGGATTGCCTTTTCTACTTGTTCCTTATGTTTTACATTAGGGATGACTATACCCTGAGCACCACAATCAAGCACTTTTAATATTTCAGTCCTGTCTACTTTAGAAATTCTAACTAGAGGTGTTATATTCAATAACTCTGCGGCACGAACCATGTCTTCAATTGTTTCCATATTTGTTGATGTATGTTCAAAATCAATGATGACAAAATCAAATTCCGCATATCCAATTAATTCAACCATAATTGGATGTGGTATGGACACAAACATTCCAAAAACGGGTTCTCTTCTTTTTATCTTTTCTTTAAGCTTATTTGGTCTCACTCAAATCACTCCATGCATGTAGCAAAGGGTTTTTCACTTTTCGAAAGTACAATTGACCATCGCCATAAATACGTCGCTTTGTCATTTCTTCTATTAACGCTTCCTCAGAAAATAAGTTAAACATATCAAAACGCTCTTTAAATTCTGGATAGTCATTTTGATAATTTTTTATCGTTTCTACACATTTACGCCAAAAATCTTTCTCACTTAGCCCCAATTTTTCAAATGTAAAACAAATTTCAGTCATACAAATGAAGAAAAAAGCATCATATGTATAGTCTCTAACTTCTCCTACATCAACTGTCTGGATAAACGAGTATCGATTAAATTTCCGATGGCTTTCCGGTTCTAGATTTAATTTCGGTGCCCATTCAGGTTTTAAAAGTTGTTTAGGTGTATACCGAACGCCATCATGCAAATCTTTAATAAGTATTCGTTTTGGGAAATTATTTTCAACGACTAAAATGATATTTTGAGCATGAGATTCTAGTGCTATTCCATGAGTAAACAATAGATGAATGATTGGAAGCGTCACTACTTTAATAAGAGCATCACTCCACTCATTAATCCCATATTGATCTATTGCTGCTTTAATAAATGGCTCTCCATTTTTTTGAACATGTGATAGTGCATTTAATGGCCACGCTTCTTCATGAATAGAAAGATAATTCGATACGTTTTCACGATATATTGCTCCGAATGTGCCATATGTTGAATTATATTGAATTGGATTTAATTCATCATATCGAAAAGAAACTCCCATCACTTCTTTTAAGACGTTAAAGTTCAACTTACTTAAGAAAGTGTCGTTTTTAATAATTTTATCTAGCCAGTCACTAATAAGTGGTGCATTTTGAGTTGTATGATGAGCAAGAATACGGGTTGTTGAAGTATTTGTAATACTTAATGGAAACTTTATATATGTTGCATCTACATTGTTTCGATGTGATAGAGAACGGATTGATTGCTGTGCTCGATAAGTGCTATTTGAAACTCCTAGAATGATAATATCTTTGTCAATCAATTGCTGAATAAAAAGAGATTGAATCTGATGTTCTAATTGCCAAGGATGTACGGGCAATAAAACATATTTTTTACTATCACATCCTTTTTCTTTAAGCACCTTCAAAAAATTATTTTTATCTTCATTTGTCACATGCTGCTTGAGGATTTCATCGAATGAATACCCCTTAGAAAGGTTAACATCTACTAGCTGCTCATTTACCGCAACCCAATATATTAATACTTCTTGATTAAACTCCGGTCCATATGCAAAGTTATCCGCTAAAGAAAAACCAATTCTTGATTTATAGCTTGGATGATAAGGATGACCATCTACCATATGACTTTCTAATGCCTCATAATGCTTATCTTGTTCGGGAATTTGGTTTACTTGGAATTGCTTTGATTGATGGTCTTTTACTAATGTTTCCAATAACTCATTAATAAACTGAGAAGTATTTGCACCTGTTAAGTTATTTTGTATAATCTCTTCAAGAAACAAATATATATTGTTGCATTCCTTCCCTTCTCTTTTAATTGAATTTTTTTTTATTTTTATCTTACCAAAAGACCATTTTTCATCTGCTTTACATGAATAATTGACAATATCCCCTTCCCTATTTATTCCTTTAAAAAATAAATTTCTTTCATCCTTTTCAATGTCAATGATTTCTTCATATATGATTGCTTCCATCGTTTGACGCATAATTCTTTCTTTTACTTCTCCAATGAGGGCTGTTTTTTCCTTATACAAGTAACTTAGCGTTTGCAAACGTTTCACTCCCTGATTTTTTTATTATGTTTTTAACTGGAATGTAGGATGGCGTCTCACTTTTCCCCGTAAGGCAACTCAACATATTCTTTTTTGCATAAAAAGCATTAGTTGTTAGTAAATGATGAACATATTCATTGTTATTATCTTCATACTCTTGACTGAGAAGATCACGCACAATTCCCCAAAAATGTTCCTCTGCTACATTTTCACCTTTAGCTATCGCATGAATCAAAGACCCTAAGTGGTTTACTACAAAGTAGTATGAAGTACGAGCCCAAGTTTCTTCTTTTTGATAAAAAAGAGGGCCCGTTGTATCCGAAAGCTCTTTAACCTTTTCCCTATTAACACTTACTCCTTCTAAATCCCTAATAATAAATGTATGTGGCATTCCGTTTTTGATTGTCAGTAGTGAATTTTGTAAATGTGCTTCAAAGTGAATACCTTTATCCTCTGCTATGCGAACCATTGGTAACAAAGATATTTCTAAATAGCGTCTAAACCATCGATCTATATTTCGACGATCAATAATTGAAAATAAACGAGGTGGCCCTCCTTTAATTGGCTCTTCAATTAAGCTAGACAAGACATAGGTTGATGTTTCATCAAATTCAATCGGTCGATAGGCGATTGTAAATAATTTTGTTATATCTTCATTTGCAAAGTCACAAGTACAAACGCCTTCCTCATAAGAAATATTTGTATATAAATCATTTTCGAAGCAATTCCTCTGTAATAGATAGTTAGCCGCATCCAATGTTCTTCGCATTTGTTCTCGTTTATTGTTCCTTACCATGTTAGTGATTTGGATATTTAACGACAGTTTGATGTTACATTTCATATCAGGAATATATACCGTACGTACTGAAGATGTCGGATAAGCCAACGGGCCAAAGCTACCAAGTGGAATTATTTTTTCTTGCTTTATATAGTCCTTTACTGCTTTGATTGTTTTTACATGTTCATATTGCCAAGGATGAATGGGTAATATTTCATAACTATCCCTTTTATCTTGAAGTACACGTTGTACATTCAAATTAACACTTTTATGAAGGTTGATTCGTCTTTCTTCTGACACCCATTCTTCTTGAAAGACATCCTTTCGGACAGCTAAATAACATAGCTTAAAAGAAGTTCGGAGTTCAGGACAAAAGTTCCTCACTTCATTTTCAGTAAATCCTAATGTGTTTTTAGGAAACGGGTGAAATGGATGTCCATATAACAAAGATTGTTCAGATGATAAATAATCTCGTATCTGATGATTAGCCGAATGCTCTAAAAACAAAGCTAATTTTTGAAAGCTGTTCTCTACTTTATTTAAAAAATCAACAGAACATTCGTTTGTTATGTGCGGATGATGTTGTTTTAGTTCTTTAATGATCAATTGTACTAAATAAACATAACTAAGTGCCTTTCCACTGTTAACATAAAAAGTTTCATATTCGTGTTCACCTATTGCTGAATAAAATCTAAGTTTACCTGATATCATCTCATCACTTGTTGGAAAATAAATTGAAAAAATATTCTTTTTTTGGTTCATGGAAAATAGGTTCGAATTTTCATTATAGAATTCTCTAATATAACAGTTTAATAAGGTCTTGCATGTATGGAAATTTGCTTCTTCTTGACTTTTAAATTGCTGCTCCTTTTTTATCTCCGACATCTACATCCACCTTCTTTCTTTTTATATATAATACAAGTGGTAAAGTTAATAGCATTAAACATCCTAACGCTATGCATTCTTCTTTTAAAGCCATCCATTTTGCATATTCAACAGACTCCCCCGATTGAGCCATCATTTGCCAACGAACATCGTAATATACCGCAAGTAACATTACTGTAAATGAGGAAGTTAAACGTTGTATTGTATTCGATAATACAGATCCTTCGTGTAGGTCTTCTTCGGGTAATGAATTAAGACCGATTGTAGCTACGGTCATATTCGATAATCCATAACCAATACCTCTTACCGACATTAAGAGGACGATGACGATTAATGAAACCTCCTTCGGAACAAATGCAAATAAAGATATTGAAATCACAATAAAACCAATACCGTAAGCAATAAAATTCAATGGCTTACCCGAATCAAGTAAGTTTCCGCCAACCCAAACGAAAAGACTCGTAAATATAGCTGCCGGTATAAACATGGCACCGGTTAAGGAAGGTGATAATAGAAACACCTCTTGAAACATCAACGGAAGAACAAAGATAACACCAAACATTACTGAAGCCTGTACCACAGAAATGATCGTTGAAATCGCATAAATTGGATTACGAAGCAGTTTATAACGAATTAACGGTTCACTTTTTTTATTTTCATTTTGAATAAATTGAACTAGTGCCACTACGCCTAATATCAGCAATATTCCCGAAATCCATCTTGGAATAGTTGGATTTGAAAAAAATTGAATACTTAGACTTAACGCTGTAATACTTAAAATCATCCTTATAATTCCCTTAAGATGGATGATTTTTCTATTGGCTGGTTGGTAGGGTTTAATTTGAGTGCAACACAATAGTAATGAAAAAAGTGCGAATGGGACATTTATCCAGAATAGGTAATCTAATTCTCCAAATTGAATGATAATACCTCCGAGCGTAGGCCCAATAGCTGGTGCAATCGTTAGCAACATTCCCCATACACCGGTCACTTTTCCTCGTACTTCTTTGCCGTAAAAATCAAATAATAAAACCAATGACAGAGGAATCATCAAACCAGCTGCAACACCATGCATGAACCGTACTAACATTACAACGTGTACATATTGGAAAAATAATCCACCTATAATAGAAAACAGACAATATATACTTGTACCTAGAATATATGTTTTCTTCCTACCGAGGCGGTCAACAATGAGTGATGCCAAAGGCATTGTTATTGTCATAGCCAAAAGATAAAGTATAATTATCCATCCACCAATGGTAGTTGATATATCATATATTTGAAGGAAGTTCGGAAGTAAAATATTGAAAGCACTATTAGTCAGCACTAAAGAAAAGGCACCGACTAAGATGGCAAATAAAACGGAATGCTTCTTCAAATACATTACGTGCATCATTTATAGACAGTCATTTCAATTGCTTCTACTACAGACCTTTCAAAGATATGTAAAACCTCTGTTGTTTCTTGTTCTGTGATGGTCAATGGAGGTAAGAAGCGCATAACTGCAGAACGTCGACCTCCTACCTCAATAATCAAACCATTCTTAAAACATCTCTCTTGAATTTTTGATGCTAACTCTTGAAACGGTGGATTATTCCCTAAACGATCTTTAAGTCCTTTAGGATTTACTATTTCTACGCCGATCATCAATCCTCTTCCGCGAACATCACCAATTTCTTCATACCTTTCCTGTAAATCATGAAGAGTTCTAAAGAATTGTTCGCTACGTGCTTTTACATTTTCAAGTACACCGTTTCTTTTAATATATTTTAAAGTTGCTAGTCCTGTAGCCATGCCTAATTGATTACCTCGAAATGTACCAATATGTGCGCCAGGATTCCATTGATCTAATTCTTCTTTATAAATAACAAGAGACATTGGCAAACTTCCACCAATCGCTTTCGAGCAAATAATCACATCTGGAATAATTCCTGCATGTTGAAAAGAAAACATTTCCCCTGTTCTCCCAATCCCTGTTTGAACCTCGTCTACTATTAAAGGAATTCCCCTTTCAGCAGTAATACGCCGCATTTCTTTTAACCATTCAATATCAGCTGGAATTGCTCCGCCTTCCCCTTGGACTGTTTCAAAAATCATGCCACAAGGAGAAGCTATGCCACTTTCACAATCATCTAATAAATTCTCTATATATTGGGCACTAACTTTAGCTGTATTACCTTCTCCAATACCAAATGGGCATCGATATTCATAAGGAAAAGGTAAAAAATGAACATCAGGCAACAAACTTTGCAAATGTTGTTTTTTACTTAAGTTACCACTCATGGACATTGTGGCTTGTGTCGATCCATGATAGCTACCTTGAAAAGCCAAAATAGACTTTCCTTTAGTGGCATTCTTCACTAACTTAATGGCTGCTTCAACTCCGTCCGCACCAGTAGGACCACAAAACTGTATTTTAGTAGAGACTCTTAACTCTTCAGGTAAAACAGAGAAAATTTCTTGCATAAACTCGATTTTTAAAGGAGTTGCTAAGTCCAATGTATGCAAAGGGATTTGCTTTCTTAAAACATCCTCTATGGCTTCAACAACTACATCATGGTTATGTCCAAGTGCTAATGTACCTGCACCCGATAAGCAGTCGTAAAATTGCTTACCTTCTATATCAGTGACAATTAATCCCTTAGCTTTATTTATGACAAACGGGAAATGACGTGGATAAGACTTTGCATTTGATTCTTTTTCATTTTGTAATTTTAAATACTCATTCTCTACGTTTATTTGAATCATTATCGTACACTCCTTTTTCGTTGGTCTTTCATATTTGATATATTGAATACCTTTAATCCACTTTTAAACTAGAGAAACTACATTAAATCAAACATTAATCAAATTTTTTAACGAACTTTTGTATTGTAGATAACAAAATGTTAATGAATCCCATCTAAAAAATTTTAGTATCATCATTAATCATTAGGATGGATAACACTGATTATCATTATCATTAAATTAGAAAATTTTTACTAATAAAGATTGTGTTAACTATCCAAAATTAATTTTGTAGTTACGCTATTAAAAATGGTAATAACCGTTCCTTCAATGCGAGTTTGTAGTTTTGGAAGAAAAATAGAATTAGAAATTTGACTTCCTGGTTTATCAGCTCTTTTAAAACAAGGACCTAATAAAAATTACGAATAGCTCTTCGGTACCAAAAATAGATATATATTTTATTCTTTAAATAAATATTGCAAGTATGCTTTAACTACATCTCTAGGAGTTCCTTGATAAGGAAGGACATGATCAGTCATGTCAGGTAAGCCATTTACCTCAAGGATTCCTTCAGTTGTATTATTTATTGGAACTCTTATGTCTTTACATCTTATATCTATTCCTGCGACGTCAACATTTATTGCTCGTGCAGCTTCAATTGCGATATTAGCATTAACAGAACAAATATCTTCAGTTCGGTCAATACTTATTCCACCAGCTAAAACATTTCCACTTAAAAGTAGTTGTATCCGTTCCCCTTTGTCTAGAATATCTTGAAGGGTTTTACCTTGTTTTTTTAAATTAAAGTGCAAGTTTTTGGACTTGATACTTATTTTTTTTAATGGCTTAAATTCTCCAGCGTTGTTACGTCTAAGTGGATCTTCATTTAATTTATATATAAGCTGCTCAATCGATGAATAACCATCGCCTTCAATAAATGCAGGTTGATACTCTAATACACCTTCTACCTTTCCATCTATGACTAAAACTCGATAATCATAGCCTTCAATATACTTTTGAATAATTACTTTATTACTATAAGAACTTGCTGTCTTAATAGCATTTTCCAATTCATCTTCGCTTTCAATACCTAATGTAATTCCAACACTACAATTAGTGTCTATGGGTTTTACTGCTACTAATTTATATGTATTTAAAAAATTAATGGCCTCTTCACTCATCTTGGATACTACTATTTGATCTGGTACAGGTAATCCAAATCTTTTTAATAGAAGATTAGAAGCATCTTTATTTTTAGCTAAAAACCCCGCGATAAACGAAAACTTATGGGACCTTGTCTTATTAATCATAATGTTTTTATCTTTATAAGAAAGTTCTAGAAAATCTTCACAACCAGGTATTAATGGTTTACATTCAATTCCCATTTCATTCGCTTTATTTATTATTAGTTTGTTTTGCAAGTTTTGAACAATATCTTGACTCACAGCAAACCCTCCTTTTTGAATTTTGTTAAAACATAATTACTTACAATCAGATACTCAAGAATAGATGCCTCTGTTAAATTAAAGAACTCATCTTTTAGATTTGAAGTTTGAATATTGGTTGTCAACATCTAGTATCTCCTTTCTAGATTTTCAACTCATTGTTAATGCAGTAGTATTTAATTCAAATCTGATAATGATAATCATTATCAATTTAATCTACGCTTCTAGCATAAATGATTTTGATTATCATTGTCAATTAGATGTAAAAAATTAAGATTATTTTCCTAATCACTTATATATAAATAACTTTTGGTCTGAATTAAGGAGAAATCATTTTCTGAAGGTCATTTAGAAGTTTATATATTTACTCACGAAGGTTCAAAAAGTGTTTAGTAAACTACTTAATAAGAAAAACATTAAAAGAAGAGGAATAAAACTTTCGATATCCTTATTATGTATAATACTATATGAGGGGGAAAATTTAATTTAAGTGATTTCTTGTAATTTAACCACTGTTATAATAATAGGTAAACAATATGAACATACTACCTTAAAGTTAAGGTAGTATGTTTGTTTAGTATAGCTTGGTTTTATTTGTATAATTAATCTCTACCTTTTATCTTTATATATCTTGCCACTTAAGCTTTTTTAAGAAATTTATTAGACATCTTCCACTAGAGAATCCAGCTTTTAGGTACATTATACTTAGGTCCAGAATGTATCATTCTGTTATGAAGGAAGTCTTCTTCCTCGTCTTATAATATACTGTCATGGCTTGTATGGATCACACTTCTTCAAGTACTTTGATAAACATATTCTTTTTATTCCAATCAATTTACCTTGAACTTTTTATTGGGCATGTTGTGCAGTAGACTCTATCCGAAGAAACTTTATAATAATAGCAGCATGTTTTTCTAACACGAATTGGTATATCTGATGTAGTTGTTTTTCGCTTCGAACAGTTGAACTTTTTCAATGGATTTTCAGTTTCTCCAAAGAGGTATGCAGGTGCATTAAGTAAATATTGATAATCTTCATGTATACGAAATTTTTGATTATTACTAGCTCCCTTGTCAATTCTCTTCTCATATAACCAATACACTGAGATAGCTACATTTTCCCATAAAACAGAGATAGGAATATTGGCTGCATTAGAAATGGAGCGCCAAACTTTGGCAATATTATCTGCGAATATGTTTTTAATAATTTGGTCCCGCCATTCATTCCGGTCACTATCAATAGGCTGAGTGATATGCCAATCAGCTAAGCGCACATCTGGAAGCCAAGTATTATCTTTATAGATGGATTCAATATGGCAATTTTCAACGGAATAATCCAAACCTTTGTTAAACATTGTCATGGCATATAGTCCTGAGCCAAAAGTTAGAAAGCCGTATCTCTTTGAAAACTGCGAAACTGTAGCAACTTTATGCGTTACTGTTTCAATTTTAGAAGAAGGCTGAAGTATACTTGTTACTCTATCCAAATAGGCCATACACTTTTCTTTATTCAGTAAATCTATGGATGGAATAGAGTAAGTTCTATCGAATGATGTTTTTGTTGTTAATCGAAAGTCTTTTGTTAAGACATCCATTTCTTCTTGTTTAAACGAGGACTTTTTCACCTTTTACCTTCCTCCCTCTTCCCTCCGGGATGCATAATGGTGTTCCGAACAAAGGGTCAACCGTTATTTCACATTCCATTCCAAAAACGGATTGGACCATTTTGCAAGTTACTATATCTTCTGGTTTTCCCTGAGCAAAGATGTTTTTATTATGAACCGCTACAATATTATGAGCGTAGCGGCAAGCCAAATTCAAATCATGGAGAACCATTACAATCGTTCGATTCTCCTTCTCGTTTAAGTCAAAAAGTAAATCGAGTATATCAATTTGATGACTCATATCTAAATAGGTTGTCGGTTCATCTAAAAGCAAGGTTTCCGTTCCTTGGGCAAGAGTCATCGCAATCCATGCTCTTTGACGCTGTCCTCCCGACAAAGAGTCAACAGGGTAATCTGCAAATTCCAACATATGAGTAGACTTCAAGGCGAGATTTACCATTTGTTCGTCTTCTTTAGACCACTGCTTTAACCAGCTTTGGTGCGGATATCGTCCTTGCCTAACTAATTGATGAACAGTTAATCCTTCAGGTGCAGAAGGGCCCTGTGGAAGAATAGACATTCGTTTTGATATTTCTTTAGTTGGAACTTTTGCAATCTCTTCTCCATCTAAAAGGACAGTACCTGACCTATACTTTAACAAACGTGCCATTGTTCGTAGAAGGGTAGATTTTCCGCATCCGTTACTTCCTATTAAAACCGTAATTTTCCCTTTTGGAATTTTAAAATTCAAATTTTCAATGATGGGTTCAGTTCCATAAGAAATGGTAAGTTCTTTTGCTTCCAAATTACTCACAGTTCTCCTCCTTATCAAAATTGGTTTCTATTTTTAAATAATAAATAAAGAAAAAATGGTGCCCCTACACCCGCAGTAAAAATCCCTGCTGGTATGTCAAGTGGATAAAAGGCTGTTCGAGCTATGAGATCAGCGATAAATACAAGTAGGCTCCCTATTAGAGCAGAAACGATAATCAAACTACCAAAAGGACGACCAACTAACTTTCTAGCGATATGAGGTGCAATTAGACCTACAAAACCGATAGCTCCAGCTATGGACACAGCAACACCAGCTAACAATACACTAAAAAGAAGTAATAAAAATCGATGGCGCTGCACAGTAACTCCTAATCCAACAGCAACATTATCCCCAAATTCTTGTGAATTAAGACTTCGAGCTAAATAAAGCAGAAGAGGAACAACAATAAAAACTACCGGTACTATAATATAGACATCCTCCCATGTAGCACTATAAACACTGCCCGTTAGCCAAATATAAGCTTTTCCGAGAGAAAAAAAGGGACTCATAACAAGCATTAATGTTGTTCCAGCACCCATTACAGCGGAAATCCCAATCCCAATTAGGACAAGACGAATAGGTGTTACACCACTTCTCCAAGATAATAGATAAATTAATAGGGATACGATAATAGCACCTGTAATCGCAGCTAGAGGCAAGAATTTAATACTTACTATTCCTCCTAGAAAAGTTATAAAAGCAACAGCAGCGACAGATGCACCACTTGTAATTCCAATAATATCTGGTGAAGCAAGTGGATTTCGAATAATTCCTTGTAAAATTACACCTGAAACGCCTAATGCAGCACCAACAAATAATGAAACAAGAACCCGAGGAAATCTTAATGTTTGTATAATAAAGTCATACTCACCGGAGCCTTTTCCTAGAATCGTCTGAATAACTTCCTTGGGAGAAATCATCGTATTCCCTAAACCAGTACCTACCACAACAGAAAGAATCACAAAGAGCGAAAGTAAACAAATGACGATTACTGACTTTTTTTCTACCTGTACAGAAATAGTGTCTTTTTTATTGCGAAAAGTAATATATCTCATATCTTTGACACCCCCTTACGTGCTATATACACAAAAAAAGGGCCACCAATAAAAGCAGTTATGACACCGATGGGAACCTCCCGTGGCATAATGACCAATCTGGCCACGACATCGGCGGATAATAATAACACAGCACCTAAAACAGCTGAATAAGGGATTACCCAGCGATAGTCGTTACCTACAAAAGCTCGCGCTATATGAGGAACTACTAGACCAATAAAACCAACAGCACCCACAACGGCAACGGAACCACCTGCTAACAAGACAATGATAATACCCATTACACACTTCACTAAAACAATATTTTGTCCCATCCCTTTAGCAATATCATCACCAGTTGTTAACAGATTAACAGCTCTACCCATAAACATAGAAATTACTCCTGCCACTAATATAAAAGGTAATATAGGAATCAGCATTTCTAGTGTACGGCCACTAACTGAGCCTGCTAACCAGAATAATACATCTTGCAGCCCCGTTTCATTTAATACCAAGATTGCTTGTGTAAAAGAAACAAATAAAGCTGTTATAGCTGTACCTGCTAATACAATTTTTATTGGAGTTAATCCATCTCTGCCAATGGACCCTAAAAAATAAACAATGATAGCTGAAATAGCTGCTCCAAAAAAGGCATACCACATTAAATGAATTAATGATGAGATCGAAAAAAAGACGACAGCTAATACAATAAAAAATACAGCACCTGCATTAATTCCAAAAATGCTAGGGGAAGCCAAAGGATTTCTTGTTAATGCTTGCATTAAAGCACCCGCAACTGCTAAACTTGCCCCTACAACCGTTGCAATAACAGCACGAGGCAAACGCTCTGTATAAATAATCATATGCTCAATTGAATTTGAATCATAATTTAAAAAGGCTTCAATTGCATGATCAATTGTAATAGGAGTTCTACCAAAAATAATGCTTGAAATAAACGATCCTATTAATAAGAGTAGTATAAAAAACAATCCCAATAATTTCATTTTTGTTTTCAGAAATAGATTAAACATACCCACACCCTTTCTTGGAATGGAATGATAGATAAAAAGAGAAGATGGCTAATCCACCCTCTCTTCTTATTTATCTAACCTAATTTTCCAACTCAAAGATTTCATATAAATCATCTAACATCATATTTGCTGTAATGTATCCTCCAGCACTATTCCAAGCAACTTCGTTCACCTGAATGACTTGATCATTTTTCACAGCATCCAGATTTGCCCAAAGTGGATGATTAGTCCATTCTTCATACGTTTGTTGAATTGCCTCAGTTTCAGTACCAGAATTAAAGTTGAAAATCATATCTGCGTTCATATCTGGGATACTTTCTTTCGATGTTAATTGAATTCCCCAATCCTCTGAGTCATGGCCAGGTGGTCTAGTAAAGCCAAGTTCATGTAATATAAGTCCCGCATATCCCATGTAAAAAATACGTGCATGATCAGCTCTAAAGTTTGTAATAGTTACTTCTATTGGTAGCCGGTCGTCCATCTTTTCTTTAAAATCAGCTACTCGATTGTCCCAGTCAACCAATAATTGTTTGGCTTTATCTTCCTTATTAAGAGCTCCGCCCATTAAGTTTACTGTTTCTTTCCAATCATAAATCACTTCGTTCACAACGGTAGGAGCAATCTCTGATAATTGATCATAAATTTCTTCATGGCGTATTTTTGAAACGATAATCAGATCTGGCTCAAGTTTATGGATTTCCTCTAGATTAGGCTGGGTTTCCAATCCAAGCAACTGAACTCCTTCAAGATCATCTCTTAAATATTCGTAAATTGGTTGCTCCACCCATGATTCAACAACGCCTACAGGCTTTACTCCAAGAGCCACAGCAACATCAGTAGCTCCTTGATACAACGTAACAATTCTCTCAGGAGTCCCTTCAATTTCAGTTGTACCCATAGCATGTTCGATTGTACGAACATTTTCTGATTCTGCAGCTTGTTCTTCTCCCTGTGTTTCAGTTTCTTCTATTTCCTCGGTTTGTTCTTCACCTTCGCTATCTTTAACTGGTTCTTCTCCTGTTTGATTTCCACAACCAACTAAAAATAATACAAAGGAAAAAATGATTGCAAGTAAAGAAATTGAATACTTTCTTTCAAATGAGTTTGTAATTGCAGACAAATTAGTCCCTCCTTTTTATTGATAATGATAATTATTATCATTACATGACGAATTATATACTAACAACAGATTATTATCAATGCTTATTTTAGAATTTTTCGTTTTTTTTAAATGATGAGAAATTTTAATATAAAGAGTTAAAAGTTCTTACCACAAATGATATTGAAAGTCATTATCATTTAATATTATAAAAGAATTTGATATTTAAATCAAAGCTTTAACTAAATGCCAAACTTAGAAAAGAATTAGTCTTATATTCTTTTTAAAAGACTAATTACAAATCCTTCTATATTCATATTCTATGAACTTAACTAGAACTTGTTTTGCAATATTCAATTACTAATTTAAATACTGTCGTACATTGTTCGTAATAAATAGATTCCCATTAAAAAACCGTACAGAGATTAAGGTCAAAATGCTGTATCTCCAATTATTCAGCGTTATTACGTGAGCATCATTCAAAGGAACCACTTGCCTTGTGTTGCTGAACCCATTTGTCAAAGGAAAAAGCAGTCAATTCGTATTCTTTAATTTCTGAACGGGGTTTACCAGAAGCATACAATTGGACCATATGTTTTTTGAATTCTTTCGTAATTGACCGGCGCTTACGTTTAGTCATAGTCTCGTCTCCTTCGAGTAATTTGACTCAAGTGTATAGCACCTTAACAAACCTGTCCAACCACAATCAGGCCCCTATTCTGAAACGAAAAGAGAACGTGTATTTTATACAACATTAGTATTCCTCATTTTTTATTCAACATGATTGAACGAACTAAAATAGTTAGTGAGGTTGATGAGGCCCCTAGCTAATTTTTCTAGGAAAAGGGGCGGAGCTTCAGCTCTAGGTGATAAAACAACGAAGTACTTACTCCCCCTTCATGAGACGATGCTCAGCGTTAACTGGATAACTCGTTTTTATCCCAGTGGGAAGAGCCAATCGCTTATGCTGGTTTCTGTGAAAAAGGAGAGGAAACAGCCTAACATCAAAGCAAACTAACCCCAACCAAAAAGACTAAAGGAACTGTAATTAATGAAAAAAGTGTTGTGACCATCGTGTTTATAACGCCGTAATTTTCATCTGCCTGATAACGGGCTAGTATGATTGAAGCTGTTGAGATTGTTGGCATCGCCATCACAATGAATAGCACCTGTTGAACCTCTTGAGTTACCGGTAAAAGTGAGAGAACGAGCATTCCGATCAAAGGGAAAAGGAGAAGCTTCAATGTAGCTGGAATGGCGATTAATTTTGCAGAAATTTTCTTTTTTTCTTTAATAATCGTCATCGTTAACATTCCTATATAAATCATTGCTAGAGGGCTTGCTGCACCTGCTAAGGTAGCTGTAAGATCTTTTAGAAAAAAGCCAGGGTCTAGTTGTAGAAATGTTATTGTAAGACCGACTAACACAGCGATATTCGGTACTGAAATCATCGATCGTAGATTCTTAAACGTTACTTGTTTTTTACCTTGAATAAACAATACACCAACTGTCCAAAGCATTAGTGACATGCCTGCATCAAAGACGGCAGCAAAAACGGCTCCTTTTGGTCCAAAAATGGCTGCACAAAGCGGTATTCCAATCAAGCCAGTGTTGCCGAATATCGCCAAAAACCCTGTTTCCCGTGCTTTTAATGGTGATAATCCCATGGATTTTGCGAACAACCATCCTAAAACCAATCCTATTGCATTAAAACAAAGCGAGAAAACAAAGATAATAAACATTTGCTCTACCAGACTATCGTCGATCGTGATTTGAAAAAAACCATGTAGGATAATAGCTGGAAGTGCAATATTGATGATCACAAAAATTAGAAAACGCCTAACATCAGCTGTAAAAGAAATTTTAGTTGTAAGCCACATTCCTAACCCCATAAGAAAGGCCAATTTAACAATCGTTAATAATAAGATCGAATATTCCACACTGTCGTTTCCTTTCCAGAACTGTAGATTAGAAGCAAATTACGAGGAGCATAATAACTGAATGAAGGATCTTGCTTTTTATCTCTCTAAAAAATCAACTTGTTGCCACTCCCTCATCAAAAAATACAATTTCTTCTATAACTTATCATACCATAACAGAAAGCTGCCTATATGGTTGACTCTTCCATAAAGATGATAATGAGTACATCAGATTATTCTGTACCCTTTTTCATTGAAGATGTACTCTAATTAGCTGTCCCAACGTAACTGCTTTTATGCAAAAAGGCTGGGCTGCCACCATCTTCTTTCTAATTGTGCAGTCCAGCCTCTCTATTCGCTATTGTACGTTAAACCATTATTAAGATTTGAAGTAGGCTAAAAAGGTAAGGTTTCTAACCACCAGACAGCCACTCACGTCTTCTCAAATAAAGGACACCTGAGCTTAACAAAAGAACAATCGTCAGTGTCGTAATGAATATTGCTCCAAGGATACCATCTGTTGAAAGCTGCGCAATCGTTCTATGGGCATAGCCTCCAAGGACTCCAGGACTCCAAGCAATTGGCTTCTGAAATAAGGATGCTGTCACAGACAGTCCCATCACCGTTAACAGCCCTAGTGCCGCAACTGCGCTCGTTCGTTTTAATAATACGCTAAAAAGGAGAAGCAGGGTTACGATAAATAATAACCACAATCCATAAATCAGTATGGTCTGAATAAGTTCAGTCAGTTGCAGCGGGCTAAACAAGACAGTTGTATAACGCGGCTTATATTAATAAAAGCGTTCAATGCAGCGCACCATCGTCTCCTGAGTAAGGTCTTCTGCAGCAGCGGGATGCAAGGTAGCTTAAGAATATATAAGTAGACAAAACGATAATATTGCTGAAGCAGCTTCGCAGGCGCTTCATCGTCGCCAGCTTTTGCTTGTTGAATTAAGCTTAACTCATGATCATCCACGCAGTATCCCTCCTTTTATTTATCGTTCATACCTAATAAGGTTTTGTTGATTTTTATTTTTTATAAACCTGAACAAGCTTCTAATCCAAGGTTGATTATTTTTAGGCTAGGCTGGCTCAAAGCTTAAAATTTTAACCGTTTTAGTCAACACCCTCTCCTTCACCCTCTAGGAGAAAAAGAGTCAGATGACCTACAAATCACCCGTAGGTAGACGTCGCTTTGGGCTGACAATATAAATGAAAAACAAAAATCGATCCCTCATCGTAAGAGGAATCGACTTTTATTTCAAGAAACCTGTATGAGTGCCACACACTTCTAAACGCATGGAAATGAGTTCGTCAGATAACGCTGAGCAACCTTTCATGAAGGAGTGCGAGCGACAGGCTTTTCGCTCCTGTATGCTCCGCCCCTTTTCACAAAAAGATTGTATCTAGCTTCAATTTCCTCATGATGAGCTAGGCAAATGGCTTTAAATCATTATTTATATTGCTCGATAACTTCCCGGTTCACATCGACCCCTATCCCTGGTTTATCTGGAATGGCGACCATCCCCCTTCTCATTCATTTGAATGCTGTCATGAATCAGATCCCCACGGAATGGATGAGAGGATTGATCGTATTTGAGCATCGGTTCAATCGGGTGTAAGGCTGAAGGTGCTGGCGGGACTGTGTGCTGGTCAATTGCCCATCTGAAACACAATTTTTATACGATTCAAGAACCTTTCAAGCGCCTTAACAATGGTAAAAATCCATTGTAAAGCTCATTCAAACAGCTTTGGTATTTTTACGTTTCTTTCCAGACGGATGAGTATTTCTTTTTATATTTTTCATCATCTTCTTTTTTAATTAGTTCGAATGCTATTTTCTTTATTTCTTCATCCTTTATTTCATCATATAAGTTCCTAAGGCCTTGAATGATATCAAATCGAATCAAGGTATAGTTTTTTTCATGAACACAATTTTTAAATCGTTCAACAAGACTTTTTATTATCATCTCTTTTTGTTCACTACCGGCCAGGCCTATCTTCCAAATTGATTGTAAGCTATGTCTAGCCGTGACGAATTTTTCATCATAAGTTACTTTCCATATCGCTGGAAAGTCTTTTATCATCCTTTTCTCAGGATCACTTTTCGCTAAACGACAGAGAAATTGTGCAGCCCTTGACCTTCGGTGATTATCAGCATCCGTTAAATCTGCTGTCAATTGGTCCCATACATCATAAGCCCAATCCACTTTTTCTTCGGTAGCAGCAAGAATACGCTTGTAGGCTTCATATTGAACGTTTCTATCTTTAGATTGTAGATTGTTAAAATGGGATTGGATGGTACTATCCAACTGTATCTCTCCTTCAATATATATATAACGTCGGCTTTTCTCCTTATTGTTATCCTACTTCTTTTACATAGAGCTTTGCAATCGGTTGAATGTCTATAGCATTAAAAGTACGCTTTGACCACTAAGCGTATGCCCTAGATAAACTAATCTTTTATCCCTTTACAAAAACCGTTTTGATCGCTGTATAGAATTCTTTTGCAGCTTCCCCTTGTTCACGTGAACCTGAACTTGATGACTTCATGCCACCAAACGGAGCTTGTAGTTCAACCCCAGCACTTTCCGCATTAATACGCACTAATCCAGCATCAATATCCTCCATAAAGGCAAGCATTTTGCTAATGTTTTTAGTGTAAATAGAAGCACTTAGGCCATATTTTGTATCATTTGCAAGCTCAATCGCCTTTTCGAATGAGTCGACTTTGATTAAAGCAAGGACTGGTCCAAAGATTTCTTCTTGTGCAATCATCATTTCGCTGCTAACACCCTCAAAAACGGCTGGTGTAATGTAAAAACCATTTTCTAGTTCCTTATCATCTGGAGTCTCCCCGCCATATAAAAGCGTGGCACCTTCTTCTTTCCCTTTCTGAATGTAATGCATAACTGTATCCAGCTGGCTTTTACTTGCGCATGGGCCCATCCAAATTCCATCCTCAAGACCTGAACCAATTTTAATCTCTTTCACTCTTTCAAGGAGCTTTGCCTTGAATTCATCATAAACTGCTTCATGAATAATGACTCTGCTAGTAGCTGTACATTTTTGACCAGTTGAACGAAGGCCGCCGCTGATTGTTCCATCAACTGCTTTGTCCAAGTCTGCATCTTCTGCAACGATCACTGGATTTTTACCACCCATTTCAAGCTGATACTTAGCCCCACGAGCAAAAGCCCCTTGGCCGACTAAGCGACCTGTTTGCTCTGATCCAGTAAACGTAATGGCATCGATATCCTCATGATCGATAATGCCTTGCCCAATGACAGAACCTGAACCAGTGATAAAATTGAGCACACCATTCGGAAGTCCTGCTTTCTCAAAGCATTCAACGACTTTCGCTGCTGTTACAGCTGTTTCTGTAGCTGGCTTAAAAACGACTGTATTTCCATACACTAATGCAGGTGCAATCTTCCAAATTGGAATGGCAACTGGGAAGTTCCAAGGGGTAATCACGCCAACAACTCCAAGTGGTGCTCGCGTTGTAAACATCATTGCTTCTGGATCCGTGGACGGGATTACATCACCTGTTTTACGCATCCCCTCTCCAGCATAATAACGAAGAATCGCTACACCGCGTGCTGTTTCTCCCTTTGCTTCAGGAAGTGTTTTTCCCATTTCTCTCGTCATTGATTCTGCAATTTCATTTAGATTTGCTTCTAAAATATCGGCGACTATATGTAAATAGTTTCCGCGTGCAGGGGCACCAAGCTTCTTCCAATTTTTCTTCGCTTGCTTAGCAGCCGCAACCGATTTATCCAAATCCTCAATTGATGATTGTTGAACCTTTCCAACTACATCATTTTTATCAGCTGGATTAATACTATCA
>NZ_ANNK01000135.1 GCF_000334155.1 Halalkalibacterium ligniniphilum
ACCCTCAAAAACGGCTGGTGTAATGTAAAAACCATTTTCTAGTTCCTTATCATCTGGAGTCTCCCCGCCATATAAAAGCGTGGCACCTTCTTCTTTCCCTTTCTGAATGTAATGCATAACTGTATCCAGCTGGCTTTTACTTGCGCATGGGCCCATCCAAATTCCATCCTCAAGACCTGAACCAATTTTAATCTCTTTCACTCTTTCAAGGAGCTTTGCCTTGAATTCATCATAAACTGCTTCATGAATAATGACTCTGCTAGTAGCTGTACATTTTTGACCAGTTGAACGAAGGCCGCCGCTGATTGTTCCATCAACTGCTTTGTCCAAGTCTGCATCTTCTGCAACGATCACTGGATTTTTACCACCCATTTCAAGCTGATACTTAGCCCCACGAGCAAAAGCCCCTTGGCCGACTAAGCGACCTGTTTGCTCTGATCCAGTAAACGTAATGGCATCGATATCCTCATGATCGATAATGCCTTGCCCAATGACAGAACCTGAACCAGTGATAAAATTGAGCACACCATTCGGAAGTCCTGCTTTCTCAAAGCATTCAACGACTTTCGCTGCTGTTACAGCTGTTTCTGTAGCTGGCTTAAAAACGACTGTATTTCCATACACTAATGCAGGTGCAATCTTCCAAATTGGAATGGCAACTGGGAAGTTCCAAGGGGTAATCACGCCAACAACTCCAAGTGGTGCTCGCGTTGTAAACATCATTGCTTCTGGATCCGTGGACGGGATTACATCACCTGTTTTACGCATCCCCTCTCCAGCATAATAACGAAGAATCGCTACACCGCGTGCTGTTTCTCCCTTTGCTTCAGGAAGTGTTTTTCCCATTTCTCTCGTCATTGATTCTGCAATTTCATTTAGATTTGCTTCTAAAATATCGGCGACTATATGTAAATAGTTTCCGCGTGCAGGGGCACCAAGCTTCTTCCAATTTTTCTTCGCTTGCTTAGCAGCCGCAACCGATTTATCCAAATCCTCAATTGATGATTGTTGAACCTTTCCAACTACATCATTTTTATCAGCTGGATTAATACTATCAATTATTTTTCCAGTAGAACTAGCCTGCCACTTACCATCAATGTAATTTAAGTACATTGTCGTTGCTGTATCCGTTGTCATTTATACCACTCCTTTATTTAATGATTAAATAGATGTTACTGCCAAAGGCAATTTTCCAGAAAACGACGCCGCGTAAATCTCTTCAACATCTTTCCTTGTTACCTCACGAGCATTAATCGCAATATTCGGACTCTTAAACGTATCCTCAATCATATTCGACATACATTCATCATTAACTCCGATTTCGCTAAATGACTTTGGAATACCTAACTCTTGATTCATTTTAATCACTTCTTGCACCCCTGCTTTAGCAGTTTGAATTGCACTACCTTGATCAGATACACCAAGCTCTTTCGCGAATAATGCATGAGCTTCAGGATTACCTACTAGATTAAAGTCCAAAATATAAGGGAGTAAGATCGCATTTGCTAGCCCGTGTGGAACACCTGCAAATCCACTTACAGGATGCGACATGGCATGAACCAATCCTAAACGAGCAACTGTGAAGGAAATCCCAGCAAGCGAACTTGCATATAACATTTCTCCAAGAGCCTTCTCATCTTGATTTAATACAGCTGGTCGAATGTTCTTGCTAATCATTCGAACCGCTTGGATTGCACACGCGTCTGCATACCAGTTTTCATTTTTATTCGTTAATGCCTCGACCGCATGAGTGAGAGCGTCGATTCCAGTTGCTGCAACAATATGCGAAGGTAATTTGTAAAGTAATTCAGGATCAAGAATTGCCACTTTTGGTGTTAACAAGCTTGACACAAACGGAATTTTTGCATGTTGCTCATCTGTTATAACCGTTACATTTGTAACCTCAGAACCTGTTCCACACGTTGTTGGGATCGCAACTAATGGAGGAAGTGGATTTTTAACCTTATCCAAACCTGCTAAACTCATCAACGGATCAGAATTCGTAATCAGAAGTCCTGCTCCCTTAGCTGTATCAATGGAACTTCCACCACCAACAGCTAACATTCCATCACAATTTTCCACTAGATAAAAGTCTCTTGCTTTATGAACACATGTAACATCGGGATCAGGAATGACTTTATCGAACAACGCATATGTGATACCCGAATCACTTAAGCTTTTGATAATATCATCTAAAATTCCCGCTTTAACAATCCCTTCATCAGTAACGACCATTACCTTCTTGCAATTTAGAGAACAAAAATTACCCCCTATGTTCAAACGAGCACCTACACCAAATTGAATATGAGAGGCCAAATAAATGGAGGACATCTCTCCACTCCCTTTCTATTTTAAACTGCACCATATTGTTTCTTTTATATTTGCACCATGATTTTATTGTTCTCTACTGACACATCATAGATTTTCACCTTATATTTCGGATTTCCAAGGCATTCACCATTATTGATATTAAACTCCCATCCATGCCAAGGACAAAGCAACACCTCCCCTTCCATTCCATAAATATATTCATGTGGTTTTGATGGCATTGTTGTACCTGAAAATGTACCTTTACATAGCTCAGCTTGTTCATGTGGGCATACATTGCGAATCGCGTGATATTTTTTTCCATCATTATAAATCCCAATGCTGCGCCCACTTACGTTTACAATTTTGCATCGACCAACCTCAATTTCTCCAACCTCAGCCACCTCATACTTAGGCTTTTCTTTCTTCATCGTATTCGTCAAGGTGATCCTCCTCCTTATCCGATTTCTTTTTTTAATTTTCATTACCTTTTAACTGATATAATTCAGCGGCATTCTCACATGCAATTCGTCGACGCAACTCCTCTGGCAATCGATTAAGCACAAATTTTGGATCATCATTATCCCAATGAGGGTAATCTGTTGCAAACATGACTGTTTTCTCTGCTCTCATTAATTTCAGCATTTGGACGAGTTCTTCAAACTTTTCAGGCTCTTCAATTGGCTGTGTCGTGAAGCGATAATGATCGAGAATATACTCACTCGGTTTACGCTTTAACCAAGGTACTTCTTTACGCATTGCAATATAATTCTTATCCATTCTCCACATTAAATGCGGCAGCCAACCTAATCCACCTTCTACGCAAACAACCTTTAATGTTGGATACCTTTCAAAGACACCCTCACAAACAATACTATTTAATTGGGACATTTGATGAATTGGTAAAATATTGTGCCGTTCTAAATTCGTCGTTGGTTGACCTACTGCTGAAATTGGAGGATAATTAATTCCTTCACCTTCCCCTCCACTGTGAAGAGCAACGACTAAATTATTACGAACAGCAGCCTCGAAAATCGGATTAAATCTTCTTTGACCAAAAGGTTGGCTGGACGCTGGACTAAATACCACTTGGCATACTCTTGGATGCGATCCAAGTCTGTCAATTTCCTTAGCTGCCAAATCTGGATCTTGAGTTGCAATCACTATAGAAGCTAGCCATCTATCATCCTTTGGAATCCAATTATCAAGTGTATAATCATTAAATGCTGAAGCCACTGCAGCCGCATAATCTGGATTATTATGTGTTGAAATTGTAAGGAGACTTCCTGTTAAAATCCCATGGCTAATATTATATTGATCAAGTAATTGTCTTTGCGCAAATTCTGGGTCCGCCCCAGGTGGAATTCCATTTCCAGGAGATGCATCTCTCCGACTTAATGGAATCGGTCTCCATACGAGCGATGGAAAAGTACCATCTGGCTCCTTCAAACGATCCCACCACACCCTCGGCATATAAGGTTTTAAATCTTCGTAACTCGTTAATGTTTGATGTACATCACAATCAATTAATTTATAATCAATCCCAGGCTTTGATGATTTCTTACTCACTGTCGTTTCCATATTTCCCTACCTCCAAATTGTTATTTCTTTTGTTTTCACAAATTCAACATTTACCATTGATATATGTTTGAATCATTAATAACTCTTTTTACTATCATATTTCAAATTCAGGAAAATCTTTTATTGGCTATCGTGACCTCACCTCCCTTAATCTATTTTCTAACCTTAATCAGAAAGAAGCATAGTAGGTAAGAATGTAATTAAATCAGGGAAGATAATACATAATCCAATGACAGCCAGCATGATTAAAACAAATGGAAACACGTATCTAGAAGATACTAATAGATTAACCTTGGCTATTCCAGAGGTGATGAATAAGAAAATACCAACTGGCGGGGTAATCCCACCTATAATTAAAGCAATACTCATCAATACTGAAAAATGGATTGGATCAAAACCATAAGCTGGAACAAGTACACTTAAAACTGGTGCGAAAATAATAACCGCAGCTGTTGTTTCAAGAACTGTTCCAATAAGAATAAGCATGACTACTAACAATAGTAGAGTCAGCAAACCATTTTCAGTTAGCGATTGGATAAACTGAACTACTTGACTTGGAAATTGATCAAATCCAAGCACCCAAGCAAATATTGCTGCACTCGCAACTATAATCATAATTTGTCCATTAACACGAATTGTATCTTGAAGTGCTTCAATGATTTTAGCCCAGGTTAGTTCCTTATAAATCAATACACCTACAAGGATCGAATAAAATACTGCAATAACCCCGGCTTCAGTTGCGGTGAAAATTCCTAGCAACATCCCTCCAAGAATGATCAATGGTGCCATTAAAGCCCAAAATGCTTTTCTTGTTGCTATCGCAACTCCTTTAAGACTTTCACGTTGTTCTGGTACCATTCCGATTTTTTTAGCATAAAAGTATACATAGCACATAAATCCAATTGCCATAATAATTACTGGTATAATCGCTCCTATAAACAAACCGGCAATTGATACACCAACCATTGATCCATAAATGATCATGACAATACTAGGAGGAACAATTGGACCTAAACCGGCAGCAGCTGCTTGAAGTGCAGCTGCAAATCCCGCTCCAAACTTCTTCTTTAATGGAGGAATAAGTATAGAACCAATTGCTGATGCATTAGCTGTTCCAGAACCTGAAAGTCCTCCAAAAATCAAACTAGATAAAACAGAAACATGCCCAATTCCACCTGTTATATGACCACACAAAGTATTAGCAAAGTTAATTAGTCGATGAGTTATTCCCGACCTTTCCATCAGGGCCCCTGATAAGATAAAAAAGGGAACTGCAAGTAATGCAAAAGAATCTAATTGAGTAAACATACGTTGTGCAAGTAAATCGGCAGATAGTTCAGGGTTCATAATAAGAACGATTAACCCCGATAACCCTAGAGCAAAAACAACAGGTATGCCAATAAATAAGAGAACTAAGAAAATCAAGACTAATATAATAGACATGCCTGCCTCATTCCTCCTTATCTACCTGAATAGTCTTACTTTTAAAATCTTGATACATGACGTACAAATGATTGATGAGCATGAGAAGTGCCCCTATAAAGATGATTGAATAAACAAGTTCTAATGGAATTTGAAGAGCAGGACTTTTTAATTCGTTTGTTGAAGCACGCATCATAACTGCAACACCTTGTAATGATAAAGCGATTAAGAAAAATGCAATTATCAAGTTTAGAAATAAATCAAAGTAACGTTTCGTTTCATTGCGAAGTTTAGATGTTAAGATATCAAGACGAACATGCATTCTTTCTTTAGTCACCATAGCTGCTCCTAAAAAAGTTATCCAAACAAATAAATACCTGGAGACTTCTTCTGACCATGTTAATGAATTGCTTAGAACATATCGAAAGAAAATTTGTAATATGCCCAATAGGCATAAAATAATTAACATGACAACTGATGTCCTTGAAATCCATTTGTTCAAACTTTCATTTATTTTGTTTAACACCTAAAATCCTCCTTTCTCATATTGGATACACAGTGCGAATCGCTATTCGTTGTTATGTCTGACAATTTCCTCAATCAAATCAGAAACACCATACGCTTCTCCAAGCTGAATCCAAACTGGTTGTACAGACTCTCTCATCCTATTTATCTCCTGTTCACTTGGTTGATGAACTGTTCCACCCTCATTTTTGATTTGATTGATTTGCTCTTTTTCCAATTCAGGAAACGCTTTCAAATATTCATGTGAAACTTCTTGGGCTGTATCTATTATTACTTTTTGTACATCATGAGGAAGTCCATTCCAGAAATCATCATTGATAGCAAGAGCTTGGGTAAGAAAAATGTGGTTTGTTAACGAAAGGTCTCTCGCCACTTCATGAAATCTAGCTGTTAGCCCAAAATCAGTAGGAGCTTCTGCTGCAGTAACTACACCCGTTTGTAAGGCTGTATAAACTTCATTCCAAGGTGTAGGGGTTGGATTTCCTCCTAGTGCGCTAAAGGCTCCAATATAGGCATCAGATTCAGGTGAGCGAATTTTAAGTCCTTTCCAATCTTCTAACGTTGTAATTGATCGATCCTTAGCAAAAACATTTCTAAAGCCTTCTGCATACCAAGTAATTATGCGAATACTACTTTTTTCGATCAAATATTGATTTAATTGCTCTCCAATAGAACCATTTAAAAGCTCATAACCAGTTTCATTGCTTTGGAACAAGTAAGGAACATTTAGTAAATTCATAGTTGGAGAAAGCCAACCTAATGTCGGACTTGATATGACGGTCATATGAATATTCCCTTGCATGACATTTTCATTTGTATCTCGTTCCCCACCTAGCTGTGAGTCTGGATATAATATAAAAGCTACTTTGCCCTCTGTTCTTTCTGTCACTAAGTCAGTAAACTTTTTAGTGAATTGTGCCGTACCACTACTACTAGACATATGATGAGCTAATCTTATTGTGATCGTGTCATCTTGTGTATCTGAATTAACAGAGGCAGCTAAATAATTACAACCACTTATTAAAGTAATACATGTGATAAGTAAGATGATGCGAAAAAATCCCCTTTTCATATACGACACCTCTTCTCCAAGTTGATCCTAAATAATCGAATTCATTTTAATTGGTTAACACTATTAAAAAAACATTTTTATGATATACATAAAACGAAAACGTTTTCATGATTTAATATTCAAAACTAGTTACCTTCACAACATATTAAGTTACAAACTCTTCCAATGAGTGTTATTCACAACATCGCAAATACTTTAGTGAACGAAATTCACTATAATAGTTTATGGAAAATTGAAAATATTTATTTTGTATTAATCTATATTCCTGTTGCAATTAACTTTACTTTTCCATCGTAAGTACATACATCGCCAGCTGCAAAGAACACCTGGTATTTGTTTCTATTTTGGAATTGACGACAATTGAATTCTTTTAAATGTGTAATCCACAGTTTTTCATTGACCCAAGGGAAGAGACATAGCCATAGTTGACAATGAGATTATCGATTTCAATGACTCCTGTCGTTCCTTCTTTTGCAATTGGCTCAAGCATGAGTGCCAAATCAACTGCTGAGTCACCTCCTCCACAAACCATTACTTTTTTATCTCGGAAGCTTTCCAAATCATTAATGAAATAATGAAAGTTACACCGCTCAAACATTTCAGGATACTCTAATTCGATTTTACGAGGATGAAAAGCGCCATTTCCAGCTGTTAAAATCACCGTTTTCGTGCAATGCTCTTGTTTGTTTGTTTTAAGGCGAATCAAACCGTCCGCTTGATTCTCAAGATCTTCGACCATTTCTTCTAAACAAATCGTTGGGTTAAAGTGCAACGCTTGTTCGTTCTTTCAACCCATGATTCTTGAGCACGACTTTAGGAAACCCTGCCACATCGTAAATGTATTTTTCCGGGTATAAGGCTGACAGCTGCCTGCCTAATTGAGGTAAACTTTCAATTATTTTGACATATAAGTTTCGCATTCCGGCATAAAAGGCAGCGAATAATCTCCACCTCAAATAAAAGTGATTTCTTAGATTTTCTCATTATCAATATTCATTCAAAAACCTCCAATAAATAAAATCATTATTTAGTTTTTAAACGCTTACATTTTCTTGGGCGGGATGTTCAATGATGAAGTAAGGTTAAATAATAAAAGTGGAAGATATGGGTGATAAAGGATGAATCAACGGATAAAAAGTTTACCCTTGTTGAATAATTTCAAGTATCTCTTTCGTCAATTCATCCTCTAAAATAACGTTAAATTGTAGTGTGTGTCTCGGTGTTTAAATAGCTATGAATTTATCAATTTAAAACCCAAATTTCGAGAAATCTCAGAAGTCGTCTCTAATAATGACTCCCTTAATTGGACTTCTTTTTCCTTAATGCGTAAGGTGGGTGCACAAATACTAACAGCAGCGGCAATCTTACCATTACTCGCAAAAACAGGAGCGGCAATACATGATACCCCACTTTCAAAGGTCTCAAATGATATAAAGTATCCATTTTGCCTGATCAGCTCTAACTGACTACGAATTTCATCAGGATCAATTGTTGTATGTGGTGAATACGATTCAAAATTAGCAGTCGCTAAATAATTCTCAACCATTTTTTGATCACTATAAGCCATCAATACTTTTCCCAATGCTGTTGAATATGGTGGCGACGTTAATGAGAGATGAAATTGTAATCGCAATCCAGATTCTTGCTCCATAAAGCGATCCAATAGCACAACAACATTTGAATCCATCACACCAAGATGAACAAGCTCATTTGTGTTAGCTGATAGCTCAATTAGATAAGGACGAGTAACTTTACGAATATCTAATCGTTTTTCAAACGCATTGCCAAGCTCTAAGCAAGACAAACCAAGACGATACATTCCAGTACTCGGTTCTTGGACAATAAACCCTTTTTCCTTCAAATCATCTAACAGCTTTAGCAAATAACTTTTTCGCACTTTAAGTCCTTCTGCCATTTCAGCTAATGTACACTCTTCATGCACTCTAAAAAACAACAAGATGTCTAACGCATGGGAAACATTACCATAGGAGGTCCGCTTTTTTTCTGTCATAAAATCACCTTTCGTCACATTTAGTGAACGGCGTTTCCTAACTTTTTTATCTAAATTGATAATAAATTAAAAAAATTCGAAAATCAATATTTTTTTTAATATATTTTCACTAGTTTTACATATCGGTAATAATACCCGATGGCTCAAGACAACGATATGGAGACCAGCAAGGGCATGGTTCAGATTCATTGTGTAAAGAGGAAGTCCTTAAATATCTACATGTTGAGTTGCTTGAATATTAAATGTAATCGTTAATAACGCTGGTTGTGCAGCATGTCCACACAGATTTTCATTCAGTACATCACGTATTTCTCAACTTGTTTAGATTCCTTCCTATATATCTTTACTTGTTCTTTTATACCTTCTGATAAATGTTGAAAGAGCTGTCCATGACTGTCGAGAAAAGACGGCGAATAAATTAAAGAAAATTTTTGTGTCATGTGTGGAGAAAGGGATGGGTAGATCATAATATTATTATCGTTCCAAAGAGAAGACATTGGTAAAAAAGAGTAACCAACACCTTGCCTAACCATTTCTTTAATAACATCTATCGTATCCACTTCAATAAGTTGATGTGGGACATATCCAACTGGTTTAAAAATCTCTTTTTCTATTAATTCTCTTAACGGAAATCCTCCCTTTAATAAGATTAATGGAATACGCTCTAACACATGAAAAAAGTCATTATAATTAGGCAACTTCTGTCCTAAAGGTCCTATTAGATGAATAGGTTCCTCAAATAATAACAGCTGCTCTAATCCCTCTGGAATATACTCGTTTTGATTTATTACGGACATATGTAGAGCCTCACCGTTAGTTAACATCAACAAATCCAAAGAATCCCCTGTTTGTATTTGCCAACGACCAAACCTCTCCTTCTCCCGCATTAACTTTGTGAATATAGGTACGACAATATGTGATAGTGGGCGTGTGACCCCTACTCGAAATATTTCTTCTCTATATTTTTTCTTTTCATCTGTACGTGCAACACCAATCCCGACTTCTAGAGCAAGTAAGCTTTTGTAAGCAAAATAATAAAATTTCCGTCCTGCGTTTGTTAATTCTGTTCCTTTTCTCGTTCTCCCAAATAGAGGGACACCTACTTCATTTTCAAGATTTAAAAGCCTAGCATTAATCGCTGAATAAGAAAGAGGTAAAGTCTTAGAAACTTTACTAATACTTTTTGTCTCAACTAACTTAACAAGAACTTCTAAATCTATCTTATCCATAAATCCCCCTCACCTCTGCCACAAAAAATCTTTAAATTAATTCCATTATTGCTATTAATAGTAATTAATAAATTGAAGTTTGTAAATTGATTATCTAGAAATACAATAATTTCTCAAGTAGATAATCTGTCAATATTTCTTAGGGAGTAATGGAATTTTCAATTTCACCTCTCACTTTTCGAGTTTCTGCTAAAGAGAATAATTTCAATGCTCCAAATGAAAGGATTGTTAATAAGAAACCCACTATTAAAAAAGCATTTTGTAGTGTTGAAACCGATGCAACAAACCCAAAAATCAATGGATCCATTAACTGGGCACCGCGATTGGCCATTAATCGCATACCAAATGCAATTCCTCTTTGTTCTTCCCTCGTTTGCTCAGAAATAAGTGAAAGGGAAAGGGGTTGATTAATAGATAAAGCAAGACCCGAAATAAATATCAAAATTCCTATCGATAGATATGAGTGGGGGATAGGAGCTAAAAACAAAAGAGATAGAGATACCATAAAACTCCCGCCTAAAAGCTTATAATATCCAAATCGACTAACAAGGTATGGATAAATAGGCTTTATCATTAGAGCAGAGAGAGAAGCTACTGATAAGAGAATACCAATAACCGTGTGACTAAAATGAATTTCTTCCAAATGAATGGGCAAAAAGGACATTCGGGCATCGATAATAAAGAGGACAATAAAGGAACACATAAGCGCAGCAACAAAACCTATATTCTTAATCAACTCTGCACTCTCAATAAACATTTGATAGAAGTTAGGTATTCTCCATGTTGACTGTTCTTGCTCTTTCAAAAAGTAACTGACAATCGTTAACAGTATACATACAATAGAATAAACTGCAAAAGTAGAGACATATCCGTACATATCAGACAATATGCCTCCAAGCAAAGGTCCTAATAATTGGCCCAATGCCATGTAAAGCGAAAAAGAGGCAATTCTTTTGTTCTTTAATTTTTGATCTTTCTCTCCAGTAACCATCACTTGAACAATTAACCAGACTAATAATTGGCCTAATCCTGCAACAAACTGAGCAATTAGCAATACCCAAATATTCACTGATAAGACATAAAGGACTGCACTTACTACCATAAGCCAAGCACCTATCCGAAGAAGTGTAACTTTCCCAACGGCATTGACGAGCCCCCCTATTGGAATGGCCAGAAAAAATGGGAAGAAAGCGTAGATACCAAGTAAAATACCAATCTCCCATTCAGTTGCTCCAGTGCTATTAGCGTACAGAGCAATAACAGGTCTTGTGATCGAGTGAGCAAACCAGTATAGTCCACAACTAACAGAGACAAAGAGCCACCAATTACTTTTACTAAGTGTCATATACGATCATCCCCTAAGACTTCTTTTTCTAGAAAAAAAGCCTGGAGCAGATAGCTTCCAGACTTTTTCGTACTTATCTTGCAGGGGCAGTAAGATCTAGGAAGTTAATTTTATCATCGTACATTCCTTTTTCAACCGTACCGATATAAGATACTGTTTCATCAATTGACATGACATCAGCGTATTTCGCATTCATATCAAATAGATTAATAGCATGAGAAGCCTCTCCCCTGTCAAATGTACACTCTTCTACGATACCGATTTTAAAATTATAGGAAAACGCATCAATAACCGAAGCCCGTACACATCCACTAGTTGTTGTCCCAGCAATAATAAGTGAATCAATACCCAAGTCTATGAGATAACCTAAAAGCGGTGTACCGTGAAAAGCACTAGGTTTTAACTTTTCAATCACAATATCGCTTTCTACTGGAGCAATTTCAGCTACAATATCATTTCCACGATATTCAGTAATTGTCGCTTTTTCACCCGAACGCTTATTTTTATGGCTCCATCCACCTCGATCAAATCCGTCAGCTCGACTGTCTTTTCCAGTAGAATAAAATACAGGAATATGTTTTTCTCTGGCAGCTTCCAATAAAGCCTGGGTATGAGGAATAGCATCCCATGCAGCTTCACCACAACTATGACTCCAATTTTTTATAGAATCGACAATAGGTTCTCTCTTATGACCACAAAAGGCATAATTGACATCTATGACTAACACAGCAGGTCGCTTACCAAGTCCTCCTTTTTCTCCAAATCCAGCTCCACCAAATACTACCTTGTCACTTTCTGTTAAAAATTTATCCCATACTGCCATGCAGAATCCCTCCATTATAATTGTTATTTATTCGAAAAATTGTGGATTAACAATATCTTCATAGTTGATTTGTTCTTCAAGCATTCCTGCATTCTCCACAACTTTCAAATTCATAATAATTGAATCTTCTGTTATTTCACCACTAAATTCCCAATGTCCATCATCTAGGGCTCGAGTCATCATTGCCTCCAGAATAGTCTCATCCATGGTCGGAAATTCCTGTTTCGCAATGTCTAATGCTTCTTCAGGATTATTCTGAATAAATTCTAACCCTTTCACTAATCCTTCCATAAAACCTATCACTTCATCTGGATTGTCCTTTATTGTATCTAGTCGAACATTGATCGTTGAGTAAGCGTAGGGACCAAGTTCATTTGGTACATTGTAGAATGGCTCATTCCATATTCCTTCATTAATCCCTTGTTCTAAAATCGGATCAGACACTACTGCTATATCACCCTGTCCCTCGCTAATAATCGTAGGAATGGCAGAATTCTCTACTTCGAGAAGTCTAACATCTTTATTAACTTCTAATCCCCATTCCTCAAGAAGAAATCGAGTAATTGAATTAGGAGTGCCCCCGTATTGACCTGTCACAACTGTCTTGCCATTTACAAAAGAAGCTAAATCTTCTCCAGATGTTAATTCATCTTTGCTAACTAAATAGACATTACCTTTATTGACTACATTCGCAATTGCTCTAAGATCTGCACCTTTCGCTTTTGCAAATGCATTATGTTCAGGTCCTCCAATGAAAGCCCACGCCTCTCCTGTTAAAACGGCATTTGTATGTGCACTTCCTCCTGCTAATGTTGTCATTTCCACATTTACTTTTTCAAAAAATCCTTTATTCACAGCGATGTATAGTGGAAGATAGCCAAAACCATGTACAGGTTCCGCAATAAGCAATTCAGGTTTATCTGTAGTAGAGTCTGCAGCTGTTCCCTGCTGAGTCCCGCCACCACAAGCCGAAAGAACCAAAAGTATGACGACTGCCAAGAACCAAGTTATTTGATTTTTGCTCATATTAACCACCCTTATCGTATTGTTATTTACTATTTATGAAGGATTCCTTTTAACAACTTACCCTCAAGCCAACTGACGACTAAATAAAGAAGAATTGATAATAATGATAGATTGAAAATCCCAGCCCAAATTAGCGATATTTCATAAGTTTGGCCAGCATAGAAAATCATTCTTCCAAGACCACTTGTCGAACCTATATATTCACCAACAATAGCTCCTGTCAATGCTAATCCGATATTTATTCTTAGAGCCGATATGATGGCAGGCATTGTCCAAGGTACGACAACTTTTGTGAAAACTTGCCATCTTGAAGCTCCAAGAGCAAAAATCATTCGAATCAGATCTTTATCCACGTGCTTCATTCCGTTATAAGTTGTTAAAGTGGTAATGATAATCGTAATAGCAACCGCCATCGCAATTTTAGAAGAAAGACCGATACCAAAAATTAATACAACGATTGGAGCCAAAGCAAGTTTCGGCATAGCTTCAAAAATGATCAGAAACGGTTCTGCTATCTTTGCATAATACTTAGACCACCAAAAGGATAATCCGATTACAGCTCCGCCTAATGTACCAATAACAAACCCGTATACGGTAGACTGAAAGGTATAAAATGTATCAGTCCATACTGATCCATCTACTGCAATTACAGACCAAGTTTGTAAAATTTGAGATGGCATGCTCCAGAAAAAAGGGTCAATCACGCCAATCCTAGCTCCAACTTCCCAAAATAAAATGAGTAATACAAATACTGATAATCGTCCAACGTTTAAAAGCCATCCTTTTGGTTCTCCGTCCAAAGAAATTGATTTCGATTTCACCCTTCTCACATTATAATCAGCCGTTTTTGAAGAAAATGGACTGGCCTTGGTAGCCTCTTTTGGAATAGTTCTTACTTGTTCCTGCATTAGGTTCTCCTCCTATCTTATTGAACAGCTTTCTGTATCAATTCCATCTTTTGACTTTTAAATACTTCTTCTGAAAGTAGAGTTAACGCTTCATCCTTTAATTCAATAAATCTTTTGGACGTAATAATATTTGGTTTTCTTGGGCGAGGAAGGTCAATTTTTAACCGATGCTTCACTGTTCCAGGTCGAGCTGTCATAATATAAACTTCATCAGATAAATAAATAGATTCATCAATATCATGGGTAATGAATAAGATCGTTTTTTGAAAATCATCCCAAAGATCTAGCAGCCACTCCTGCATATTCGAACGGGTTTGAGCATCTAGAGCTCCAAATGGTTCATCAAGCAAAATGACGTCACGGTTATATAAAACTGTCCTTAACAGTGCTGCCCTTTGCCTCATACCACCTGATAAATGAGATGGATAACTATGTTCAAATCCTTTTAATCCGTATTTTTCTAGTAAAGGAATAGCCTGAGCTTTAGCCTCTTTCTTCGGCACTCCAATAATCTCCATACCTAGAATGACATTATCAAGGATCGTTCTCCATGGCAGTAATAGATCCTTTTGCAGCATATAACCTACAAGCCCTGACGTTCCACTAACTTTTTCACCATCAATAACCAATTGTCCAAAACTTGGTTGATCAAGTCCTGAAATAATATTAAATAAGGTCGATTTCCCACAACCACTTGGACCAATAATACTGATAAACTTATGATCTGGAATTTGCATTGTCACATTATTAAGCGCAGTAACTTTTTTTCCCTTTGATGGAAATTCCTTTGTGACGTCTAACAATTCAAGCTTAAATGTATCTGCCATGATTTCCCCTCCTGATCTTTTCTTAAAGTAATCCTACCACCTCGATTTAAAGAGCAGTTTTCGGAGTTTCCGATAACTGTTTGTGAGATTTTCTAAATCGAGGACATTACTTATTAGCATCCTAAACCGAAAAAAATAAGCACTAGGATCCCCCAGCGCTTTAAATAGTTTTAACCCCTATATCTTCTCTATATTAACCTCAACTCTCCCCTCATAGAAATGCTAATTTAACTCTATAGCCCCTAAATGAACTTGGACAGCTCTAACTTGTTATTTTATAGTAACATTAATCAAAGGAGCTGACTGCAAAAGAACAAGACATCCCCAAATAGAGGATAGATACGATAAAAAAGTCAGTAAGACATCTAGTCTTTCTATAGAGAACATTAATTTTTACCCACACACAGTGACTATGATTGTTGATTTGGTAATGCTGGTCTAAAGATGATTTCCCTTTTGTCAGCTGAAATGTCCCCCAAAAAAACGATCAGGTCAGATGATCCCCCGGTTTGAAGAAGTATTTCTGCAACCGGAATTTCAACAAATTTTCTAAATGCTCTTTTTAGTGATCTTGCTCCATACTTCATATCATAACCTTTTTCGATGATAAGCTCTTTGGCTGCATCACTTAATTGAATGCCCCGATTGTGAATCTTGAGCCTCTTCCCTAAAAGCTCAAGTCTTTGATCAATCATCCGTTTTACTGAATGTTCCCCTAACCAATTAAATGTAATTACATCATCGATCCGGTTTAAAAATTCTGGTGCAAATGTATCTTCTAATTCTTTTTGTATGATTTGCTGTGTGTGCTGACTTTTGTTTATCTCCTTCTGATTTTGTTCATAAGAGATTACTCCCTCTATACCAACTGACTGATTCATGATCTCTTTTGCTCCAATATTGCTAGTCATAATAATAATAGAATTTCTAAAATTCAGCTCAGTATTTCCCGATGTTATTTTCAAACGGCCGTTATCAAAAATATTTAATAATGTAAGAATAACTGCTTGATTTGCTTTTTCTACTTCATCAAAGAGGACAATTCCTGGCTTACTAAAAGTTCCTTCAATTAATGCTTTATCAAAAAGTGTTGTTTCCTCTTTACTACCGACATATCCTGGCGGAGCCCCTGTTAAAGCAGCAGCGTAATGCTCGCTAGCTAATGTGTTCATGTCTATGCGGCAAAATTTATCTCTTTCTCCATAAATAGCTTCCGCTAAAAGCCTGACAATCTCTGTTTTTCCAACTCCAGTCGGCCCTAGAAATAAGCCAATATACAGCGGTCTCTCATTATCTGCGATATCCGCTTTAATAAGCTTTAACATGCCTTCCATCGCATCCATCGCCTTTTCCTGACCAAAAATACACTTATTCATTGTTGACATAATTGTTTCAATATCAAAGGTAAACCGTGAGAGCATCTTGTTCTTGACAGCTGCACTTTCTTTTTCTTTGTTTTCATAAAAGTTGAGTTTATCATTTATAAAAGGCAATGATTTCATCCTCCTCTACATAAAGCTTCTATAATTAAACAAAACCTGTTTCCACCAAGTTCTTTATTGCTAACTTCCTAGGTACAATCATATTGAATGTTTAATTTTGGATTGCGCCGATAAACGTCTATTAAAAAATTTACACTTCATGGGGATAAAAGAAAGGGTTAGTAATTACTAACCCGACAGCCCCTCCTCATTATTTGATTAAATTCAAGCTCCTGCTTCTTTTTCCTTTTCTTCATAAGGTAACCCTTCTATCGGACACTCTGCTGTTCCTATAGTGGAACGGGTAAGCTTTTCAACATTTTCTTGAGCCTGTTTTGCATCCATAACCCACGTGCGATAAAAATCAAATGGGCATTCAGCAATTCCTTTTTCACCATCACCTGATTTAATTACACCTGTATACCCTCTATGAAGCAGCTTGAATAAGTGGTTTTGAGACTGCCACGTTGAACGTGCGTCTCTAATTTGTGAGATGGAAAGTTCCGCATATTGAATACCGTTTTCTTCCGTACCGCAAGCACCTAAAGTAGAACCATCGAATCCAACTATACTTGAATGACCAAAATATGAATAAACACCGTCAAAGCCTGACGCATTCGCTACAGCTACGTACGTATTATTCATCCATGCCATAGTTTGGGCAACTTGAATTTGCTGTTCTTTTGCGGGGTACATATAACCTTGGCAACGAACAATTAGCTCTGCCCCCTTCATTGCACAATCGCGCCAGATTTCAGGGTAGTTCCCATCGTCACAAATAATTAAGCTAATCTTCATGCCTTTAGGCCCTTCTGCCACATGCGTTGTGCCTCCAGGATACCAAGGCTCTATCGGATTCCAAGGTAAGATTTTACGGTATTTTTGAACAATTTCACCTTTATTGTTCATTAAAATGAGCGTATTATAAGGTGTTTTATGCGGATGCTCTTCGTGACGTTCTCCTGTTAATGAAAAGACTCCCCAAACATTTGCTTTTCGGCAAGCTAGAGCAAAAATTTCCGTTTCTGGTCCAGGAATCGTTGTTGCTGTATCAAACATTTCTTGTTCGTCATACATAATACCGTGCGTACTGTACTCTGGGAAAATAACAAGATCCATGCCTGGAAGACCCTTTTTCATCCCTACCAACATATCTGCAATGTTATGACAATTTTCCAAAACTTCTTCCTTCGTGTGTAGTCTTGGCATTTTATAGTTTACAACTGCTACTCCAACTGTATCCTGGCTACTAGAAATATCTCCATGTCTCATAAAATTTAACCTCCGATATCATAGTTTTTTAAAATTTAATTTAAATAGATTCAATTCTTACTGTCATAGCATGAATTACTCTTAGCATCACCTCCCTCATTTATTATTTCCAAGGTTCCTCGTGGTCAGGAAATAGCAGCTTAGACCACGGTTGCTCTTCAGACTCTACAATCGTTTGGAATTCTCCATGCTCATCAATTTGAGCGATACGAGAATAAAGCCACGTATAATTCTTTTCATCAACCTTGACCTTACCTTGTGGACAAGCAAACTCAAGTCCAACAAAGGCATCCAATAACAGTTCAGAATCATTCGAATATTACACTTTATTAAACGCCTCTATTGTTAGTAGAGCTGCGTTAGTCATACATTCTTCAATTAGTGCCGTTGTGCTACTGAGAGAAAATAACATACCTACTTTAATAACTTCTCCACTACTTGCTTCACCTTCTGCACTACTAGTCGTTGAACCCTCACTTCTACAAGAAGCTAGTAACATGAAAATAGTTAGAATAGACATCTAATACATGGGATCTTTTCTCTTCATAAAGCTTCACACCCCTTTAAAATCTTGTTATACTAAAAAAAATTTAGGTAACGACTAACCCTTTTCTTGCTAGTCACTTTATATAAATGCAAATATCATGCCAAAAAACAAAATATTTCAAATCCTTTTAACTTCCTATTAAAATAAGTAATCGCAGTTCATGGGGTGTATCATTTTTATGTTTTACTTACATGCTTTGCATGTTTTTATGTTCATAAGTGTTCAAACGTGTAATTTAAAACCGTTTTTTGAAAAAGCATGTCATATTACATGACATGCTATCCAGTGACCAACAATGGATTTTGATAAGATTAAGGAGACAGATTAAAATAGGAGATGGTTAGATTGGATATTAAAATAGGATTGCTATTTTCAACCACTGGAACGATGTCTGTCACTGAGGAAGGGCAATACAAAGCTGCTTTACTAGCGATTAATGAGATTAATGAGAGCGGGGGAGTTTGGGGCAGGAAACTCACACCTGTACATAGAGATATATGCTCCGATCCTCATATCGCCGCTAGGGAAGTTGAATCCTTACTTAATGAAGGCATTAATCTACTTGTTGGTCTCTATACATCCGCTAGCAGAAAAAGTGTCTTACCTGTCATCGACAAGTATGATTGTCTTTTATTTTATCCAACCCAATATGAAGGAGGAGAACAGCATCCTAACATTCTTTATTGCGGTCCTCTGCCAAACCAGCTTTTATTGCATTACATCCCTTGGATTACCCAAAATTTAGGAAAAACCTTTCATTTAGTAGGCTCTGATTACATTTATCCACGGGAAATGAATAAATTTATTTACCAATTAGTTAAGGCTAATGGAGGTTCCGTTGTTAATGAATCCTACTTTTCTCTAGGAGAGTCTGAATTTTCAAAAGAAATAAAAAATATCCAACAAAAAAGACCAGATGTTATATTTTCTACCTTAGTTGGCGGAAGTGCTGTGGCATTTTATAAAGAGCACTATAAAGCGAACATGCAGGTTCCGATTGCAAGTACAATCACTGCAGAAACAGAAGTTTGTGCGCTGCCTACGAAATACATGGTTGGGCACTATTCTTGTTTTCCCTATTTCAATTCAGTAGAAGGTAAAGAAAACAGGACCCTAAAACAAAAGTTTAAAGCCAACTATGGAACAGATATTATTAGCTCAGCGATGGAAAATGCGTACAATAGTGTTCATTTAATGGCCAAGGCTTTAATCAAAGCGAACAGCTTAGATGTTCACTTAATTCGAAAAAATATAGCTGGTTTAACATTTCAGGCTCCTCAAGGGAAAATTATTTTTGATCAATATAATCAACATTTGTGGCTACATTCAAGAATTGGTCAGGTTAAGGATAATGGCACATTTCAAATCATCTGGGAATCCAATAAACCGCTTAAACCACTGCCTTTCTCAGTTAACTCAGAAAATCTTGGGTATTTGGATAAGAATTTTGAAGAATCTCTAGCTAAAAATACCCCACTCATCCATGAATTAAAAAAAGCAACGTGTTTTTTTCCGCATCCGATAACGTTTTTTGATTCATCTGGAATGATGCTTGACATCTTTGATTCAAATTTAAAAGATGTCTTTAAAACAGAACGATTTGAACCTGGAATATTAGTGTGGACAGAAAAGTTTTTAAAGAATTCTGGCATTACCAAAGCTTTTCTTGAAAAAGAGGTTTCTTTTTCAGTTGGTTCAGAGCATGAGAGCACATTACTAAAAGATTGGATTACATTCGGCATACCAATTAAAAATAAAAATAAGTTTTATGGCGTGTTAGGTGTTTTCATTAACAATATTTCTGATTTTAATCTGGAGTTTTTGTCCCCCCTTATCAATGCACTCGATATCGTTACACGCAATTGCATTGATATTATCGATAAGACCAAGGAAGCTATTTTTCTGTATGAATTATTAAATGATGTCTCTAATCACCTTGATAAAGCACTGCTCGTAAAAAAAAGCGAGAACCTTCTATTTAAAAATAACAAGGCGGAGCAATTAATCAATGCTAAAAATGATTTAGTCTTAAGCTTATATCGTGAAAATTTTGATGAGGTTACCCGTATCAAAAGACAACGTTATATGAACGATTCACGAAAAAATTTCAATGTGGAGATTATTCCAGTCCATGATTATCGCTATGTTTATATTAAAGAGCTTAAGCAAAATAAGCATGGCAAGAAACTTCATCAACAAAAAAGTCCTTTACTTCTTCAAGACATTGTTGGGAAAAATCCGCGGTTTTTAGATGCGATTTCTCAAGCAAGAACTGTTTCGAGAAATTCTGCTAATGTTCTCATCTTAGGAGAAAGCGGAACAGGAAAAGAGGTGTTTGCACGAGCTATTCATAATGAGAGCATTCGAAAAAATAAACCCTTTATCGCAATAAACTGTGCTGCAATTAACGAAAATTTACTTTCTTCGGAACTTTTCGGTTATGTAGAGGGAGCTTTTACCGGCGCAAAAAAAGGAGGAAGTCCAGGAAAATTCGAGCAAGCCAATGGGGGCACTTTATTTTTAGATGAGATCGGGGATATGCATCCTGACCTTCAAGCAACACTTTTACGTGTTCTGCAAGAAAAAGAAATTACAAGGGTAGGAGGACATGCGACAATTCCTATAGATGTTCGTATCATTGCAGCTACGAATAAAAATCTTTCTCAAGAAATTGCTTACAAAGGATCGTTTCGCAGTGATTTATACTACCGCCTAAATGTATTCACGATTGAATTAATCCCGTTAAAAGAGAGGAAAGATGACATTCATGATCTCGTCAATCACTTCTTAATCGAGTTTTCAAGCAAGGAAAGTGGAGAAATCAAAAAGATTTCGAATGAAGCCCTTCATTACCTTAAAAACTATGATTGGCCTGGTAACATAAGAGAATTACGAAATGTCATTGAAAGAGCTTACTATTTATCTGAATCAGATGAAGAAATACTGATTGAGCATTTACCACATTCAATTTATTCTTCATCGCTCCAAGAAGATACGCCTATTTTTCAAGAAGATTCGATCAAAAGCATGGATGATATAAAAAAACTTAATCAAATACAAGAACGTGAAAAAATCTTGAAAACTTTAATCAAGTTCAAAGGGAATATCTCTAAATCCTCTAAACATTTACAAATGTCCAGAAATACTCTATACAAAAAGCTTAAAGAATATCATTTAAATTTTTAACCATTCGAATCATAATGTATAAAAGATCACTAGCATTGCATAAACTTTTAAATCCTTTGTCAAATGAGCAAAAGTAGTCAATTTATTAAACTGAATATTCCGTCTATTAATTTTCTGGCTCAAGTGAAAAAAGGAAAACTGTGATTTAAGAGGTAGTCCTCATCCTCAATTTATAAATTATTCTTTTTCCAGATTACAAAACAATGGATCGCACACAAGGTTGTGCGTTTTAGAGGTACGAGTCATTTTCCTAAACAGTGCTCGAATATAAGTGTCAAACTCCTTAAATAAAAAATTTTTTAAGGTGTCTTTCACTTCCAGTAAGAGTCCGTCATAATTTACGTCTTGTTTTATTAAGACTCCTAATTAGTGCGATCCAGATTAGATTGTAGACGCATTAGTAACCAAGAAGGACTCAAGCTGAATGTATTTCGCAATTGAAAATTGAGCCATTTCACAACATTTTTTGAGCCACTTAAATTTGGCGAATTTCACAAACTAACAGTAAAACTTCGGGGATGAGGAAAGGCTTGACATGGAGCCTCTACAGGCATGATTTCTTTGCGAAAGTATGCAGTAGGTAGGGGTTTCGCATCCCTGCAAGGTATCATGCCCGCCTCTTCATGTAAAGCCGATGTAGGACAGGTTATTACATATAATTCACAAACTTTAAGTGGCTCATTTTTAGTTGCCATGTGGCTCACTTTTCATGTGTCATAAACAACCAAAAACTTTCCAAACTTCTTCGTTAGATTGGTTGTTTCAATAATATATGTAGACATCATTTCTCGTCCATTCTTACACCTATCCTAGTCCCTGAACCTTAGCTCTTAATGGACTGAACCTTTAATCAACCTTAAAATTAAAAAATTAAGGAACCCCCTGTTTGGAAATTCCTTGATTTTTATAAATACGGCTATTTGTCAGGTCTGAATCGGTCATATATAGGTTTCCAATACAGGAGTACAGCATTAAATGTATATGGATATTCGTACTTTCCATCCTTCTCAATGACATATCGACTTAGTGCTTGTTCTACCTCCCCTTTGTTATAGCCTTTCGTCATAATCTTTGTTATATTATCCTGGATAAGGGCATCATAGGATGGATAGGCAGTAACACTTGGTATATTGATAATTTTGCAATTTGCCATAATGCCGAGTTGGTACAAAATATTTTGTAAATGAATATAGTCTGTACGCCTAAACCTGATAGAATAGCCTCTTTCTCGATGCAAGTCTATATAATGAGGCTTCTCCGGCCCGCTTGTCATTCCCACAATAGCCAGTCTAGATGCAGCATTATTCATCTTAAGTAATGCTTCTCCTATATCATTTATACGATAATAGCAGTTGATCCCGAATACTACATCATAACGTTGCTTCATATTTAGTTGTTCCCATTTCCCATGTATAAAACTGATATTCTTGTAGTGATATTTTTCCGTTTTCTCTTTTAAAAAGTTAATAACACTTTGAGAGCTATCTACACATGTAAGATGATTAACGTTTTTTGCCATAAAAAATGTATAATTTCCCCACCCAGGGCCAATTTCTAAGACACTATCCTTTGAATGTACCAATGTAAGCAATTCTTCTTGAACTCTATAGGCATAGAGATTTATGTAATCCTCACCCTTTTGTTTCTTCTTTTCTATAAAAGAATTCCAAAAATGTTCTTCAGCTTCATCATATATCATTCTTTTTGACAATGTCCCATCCCATTCCTTCATGTTTTTTTTCCATAGATCGATATAGTCGCATCCTAGTAGTGTATTCGAAACTTCCATCACCAGCTGACACTCCTTTTCATTAGCCTGATTAAAAATTAGGCTGGGCTTTGAGATCAATCCATTAGGATATACAAAAAGGGACACTTAAAAATAATAGAACCAAAAGTGGGAATACTAGTCCCACTCCTGCTTGATGAAGCCCCTTTCTCCACTTTCGTTAATGTAACGACTATTTGGCAGCGACATCCTACTTAGTCTACCAGTAATGATTATTTTTTCATTTATAAAAATGGTTATCATTAGTTTTAATCACTTTTTTACTTAAAAGTTTTTTCAATCGACGAGCTACAATTCATACTTTCTTTCCTGCAGGTTGAGTAAGTCTTTCTTTCGATTTTCCAATCGTTCGATTATTTTGAAGTTCCATCCCTTTTTCTGTTGAAAGATAGCAGACAAGCTCAGCAACCTTGCTTCCCTTCTCTAAATCAATGCCTACAATATCCTTTGCGGAATTTTTATCTACTTCTCCATACCACGTCCCATCCGGGTAGACAATCACAACAGGAGCATCTTTACAGCGGCCATTACAGAGCGTACGCGTTGTATGAACGACAAAATCTAAATTTTGGTTATATATTTCGCTACGTATTGCTTGTGTTACCTCTTCTCCGCCTTTTCTCATACAGCTGGAACCATTACAAATCAGTACATGTTTTTGGTTTCCATTTAAGTTCCATGTTGTCATTCTAATTCCCTTCTTTCTCTTTTATTCAAAAAGTCACAATGAGCTCTATATCACAAATTAAAAATAGAATTTTCTTATAATAAAAATCAACCCAACACTCTATCAAAATCTTTTATGCTCATCAATAATTCTCTTCTGGATCTCGGATACGCTTCATGGATTATTTGACCTTTTATGCTTTTAAACACATCCAGAATCCATGGTTTTTCCAAGTGTCCTTTTTGCAAAATAGCTTCGTCCTGAAAAACGATTGTTGGACAGCCTGATGCAATCACTTTCCCATCGCTCATAATCCACACCTCATCAGCCCATTCATAGGCAAGATTCACATCATGTGTCGAAATAATGATGGTCCGATCTTCATTTTGCATAGCTCCTAGAACATTTATGATTTTCTTTGAATAATAAGGATCTAACCCTGCAGTAGGTTCATCTAGTATGATGATCTCTGGGTTCATTGCCAGGACTCCTGCAATCGCCACTCTTTTTTTCTGACCTAAGCTTAAGAAATGTGGCGGCTTTTCTTTTAAAGACAGCGTTTCTGTCAAGGCCATTGCATGTTCAACAGCATCCTCCACTTTCTCAGGGGACAGCCCCAAGTTTCGAGGACCAAACTTTATGTCCTCATAAACACTCGACGAAAAAAGCTGGGAATCTGGGTCTTGAAACACAATTCCAACATGCTGGCGAAGCTTTTGTTTTTCAATGCGTTTATATGTTATCCGTTCACCTTTGAATAAAATTTGACCGCTCGTTGGTTTTAAAATAGCATTTAAATGTAAAAGCAAGGTTGACTTCCCTGCTCCATTATTTCCTAATAAGGCGATTTTTCTGCCACGTTCAATTTTGAGCGTAACATGATTAAGAGCTAAAGTCCTATCTGAATACCGATAGGAAATAGCTTCTAGCTCCATGATTGGTCCATTCATTTTGTCAGCTCCTTTATGATCGAAAGTTGCTGGGCTAAGTAAGCATTTTTTCAAGGCCCCCCGTACCAATTATGTTTGTATCATTAACCACGGAACAGTCTAAGGCGGCCTAAAAATAACCTTTACATGTTTGGCAGAATTTCAATGCTGCTTATCCCTATGAACATTGCTGATGTTTCTTAGATAAATGCAGTCAAAAAAGAGAGCAGTAAAAAAGAGCAAACAAGCATGAGCCAATGTAATAGCCTATAGGATTGAGTGCACTCTCTATCAAATACCTCTTCTCCACCTCCTCTCGTTTCTATCGCTATTTGCAATTCCCTTGCTGATCTCATTGATTTGATAAGAAGACTTACCACCAATTGTCCTGATGATAAAATGGCATTTCGATAGGTTTGATACCCAAGTCTGCTAGAGTGAGCAAGTCGAATTTCAACGAATTTCTCCAATAAAACAAAGATAAACCGATAGGTAAACAAAAATAGCTCTATAAACAAAGGAGGAAGCCATAGCCTTTGCAAAAGCCAAGCTATTTGATGGATTGGTGTAGTTAAAATAAAAAAATACATGCAGCTTACACTTGCAATGACCGTGAAGATTAACTGTATAACCATCTTGTAGTTAGTTTGGCTAATATAAAGCTGCCAAGAACCAATTTTTGTGCTTAACAATGAGTCGATTAACTCCATATTTGCTGGGGCGATAGAAATGAGGATAGTCAAAACACTTGTTACTAAGAAAAATATAGGAAGCAAAAGCATTTTAAGATAATAAGCAAGTGGAATTTTGGCGCCCAGTACAATCGTTGAACTCATCACAAAAAAAGTATAGAATGCTACTACGACATTTTTAGTTAACAAGCAAAATAACAAAAAGAGAAGGGCAAATAATCCTTTTTCAACTGGGTGTATGTTTCGGTATGAATTAATATTTGCTAATTGATCAATCTGAAGCATGAGGCAGCTTACTTTCTTGATTATTAGTGTACTTTTTTCGTGCTCTGCCAAACCCCAAAACATACCCAATTACACCTGCTCCGATGGCTGCTTGCAGTGAAAATAGCAAACTTTCCGTTTCTCCCCCTGGCGGCTCCCATAACGCATTCACCCAAGGGTCATAATAAGGGGCAATTTCCCCGATCGCTTCCTCTGCTAGTTCATCTGCTCCTCCGAACTCAGAATCTTTGTGTAAATACAATGGAAAAATGGCTAGTAGAATGACAAAGAGTAACAAAATAGCATTCTTCATAAATCAACGAGCCTCCTTGACAAATACATTTAACAATCTTAATTCGTTCATATTGTATTTTTTTATTAAATTCATAATGATAACCGTTAAAAACCCTTCACTAATCGCCAATGGTACTTGGGTAAGTGCAAAAATACTTGAAAACTTATAAAATGACTCCAGTACTCCGCCTACCTCACTTGGGAATGCAAGCGCTAATTGAAAAGAGGTAACTAAGTATGTCCCTAAATTTCCAAGCATAACAGCCAGAAAAACACAAACAGAAAATGGTAGATTGAATTTGCTTCCACCTTTAAATACCCCGTATGCAATAAAGGGACCAACCACAGCCATTGAAAAGGCATTAGCCCCTAGTGTTGTTAGACCGCCATGAGCAAGCAGCAATGCCTGAAACAAAAGAACAATGGTTCCAAGAACAGTCATTGCTGTTGGTCCAAACAAAATAGCGCCTAACCCAATTCCTGTTGGATGAGAACTGCTTCCTGTCACAGAAGGGAGTTTTAGTGCAGATACAACAAATGCAAAGGCACCTGACAAGCCGAGCAATGTCTTTACCTCTGGATTTTCTCTTACCTTGCCTTTAATTGAGTGCAGTCCCAACACAATAAATGGTATTGTTACTCCCCACCAGAACAACGCCCATCCAAAGGGAAGAAACCCTTCCATAATATGCATGGCATACGCCGGGCTATAGGAATTCATCCAAAAAAAACAAGTCACTATTGATATTCCTGCAAGCGACAAACAAAGAGATTTTTTTCCCATGATGAGTCCTCCTGTTATGCATTTTTTAAACAATGATGAATAAAATTCTCTCTACTCCTTTCTTTACTCATTTAACAATATGGGACAAGACGATAATGTCCCATATTGTTACGTTTATTGTTACTTCTTAATAAAAAACTTCATCTCGTTCCCCGGTGAGAAATTCTTTGGCCCGAGCATCGACGTCACATTTGTCTAACATTCCTGTTTCTACCACGAGCGACTCTAAGGCTTTTAACCATTGCTCATAATAGTTCCAATCAGGGTTGTCCTTATGCTCACCATTCTCCTTTTCCCACATTGCGATCTCTTGGATCAAGCGATCCCGGAAAACATCCCATGAGGTAAAGTTCTTTTCCTCATACAACGCAAGAGCCATTCCAAAAGAGAGGCTTTCCCAAGGATCTTGGAAGTCTAATTCTCCGTTTTTTCTTGGCGGTGCACTTTCCTCAGGCATGTACGTAATGATTGACTCAGCAGTTGTAATCTCACAATTTTTCATGGTTTACCTCCTATCGTGTAATAGCCTGTGGCGGCGGTTGTACTAAGGAAACACCAATCATCGAATCTCTCGTAATGAGTTCCGCAAGTTGCTCTTCCGTCATTCCTTCTATACCCTCAGGTCTTTGAGGCAATACCATAAACCGTACTTCTGAGCTACTATCCCATACCTGAACTTTGACTGTATCGGGCAATTCTACACCGAATTCTTGAAGGACCTTTCTCGGCTCTTTGACTACACGAGCCCTGTATGCCGGTTCTTTGTACCATGAAGGCGGTAAGCCAAGCAACGGCCACGGATAGCAAGAACACAGGGTGCAGACGACCACATTGTGTACAGTATCGGTATTCTCCACGACCCGTATATGTTCTCCCTGAAGGCCATAATACCCAAGTTCCTTCAATACTCCCTCAGAATCGTCTAACAATCTTTGTTTGAACACAGGATCTTTCCAAGCCTTAGCTACCACCTTCGCTCCATGCATAGGTCCAAGCTCATGTTCATAGTGTTGTACCACTTTATCTATCGCGTCAGTAGAAATAAGCCCTCTTTCGATAAGTAGTGAGGCGAGAGCATTTGCCCGTGCCTCCCAAAACGATTGCGGACGTGGATGGTGATGCTGGAATCGGGGATCTACTTTTTGATTATCAGCTATCATTTTTTTATCCTCATTCATAATAAAGTCCTCCTTTACCATTGATTAGTGTGAAGCTGTTTCCAAATAACCTTCCCAAAGATCGACATAAAGTGAATCCTTCTCGTTTACTCCCCATAATTCGGAGGCCTCAAAACGTACACGATAGAGATATTGAGGGTTCTCTCCTTTCCTATGGGCAGCATCATCAGGAAATACATGGGCTCCGTACACTTCATCGATGACACCATACTTGTCACGGGTGTACCGAGGGAATCTTGTATGACCAGTAGGATGGATATTCCTTGTCTTTATTCTTTCTCCCACCTCGAACCGGGGAGGAGACGATATTTCACGGATAGGAGACAAACCTTCTAGCAAGGCTTTTTCTACAACCTCTACTAATTTCGGATCTTCTCGGCGTGGTATTTTTGTATCTGGATTCTTCAGGAACATTTGTGTTCGGGCTTCGAGATCTTCTGCATCCAATACGCCTGTTTCTAATAAGTTGTATTCGACGGTTGCGATCCAGTGACCATAATATGATGACGTCAGATAATCTACAGGGCGCATTTTTTCAATACCGATTCTGAATTCATCAAAAGCCTTCATCCCTAATCCCTGTGCCATCGTTCCTGCCACAAGCCCGAAAGTAAGCCTTTCCCAATCATATTTAAAGTAAGGATCTTCTTTTTCCTTTACATACATTACTTTCCCAAAGCCATCCATACCTCCAACATCGTGGATTCCATTCATTTGAATTCCTCCTATGTGTGTGATTTACCAAAGGTTTGAACGAATGCTGAATTCTATAAGCTGCGCGTAAAGAAAAGATTGACTCATCTCAAGAAATAGCCCCTTCGTTTAGAAAATACACTCCCCCCTTTATCTTTCATAATTTTTAAACAGCTTGTTTCACCTCCCTTGCTCGTTTTTAAAACTAAAAATGAAAATGTGGTCACGGTTAACCTATTTCATTCTAGTCGCTTTTATAAATTGCAAATCCCATGCCAAAATTGAAAAAAATCGCAAAATTCTATTTATTCACTAATTAAAACAATAAAAAAAGTAAATCATCAGCAATTTTTGTCGTATTTCATTAAGATACACTGCATTGTTTTTTGTTCATAAGTGTTCAAACGTGTCACCAAAACCGTTTTACTGAAAAAAGATGTCATATTTAATGACACCTTATACCGTTGCCTACAATTGGATTAAGTTATGATGAAGAAGACAGATTTAAACAAGGGATAATTAGATAGGATATGAAAATAGGTTGACTAATTTTAACGATGTCTGTCATTGAAAAAGAGCCATTAGTGGCTTTCAATGTAATCAATGATTGCAGGGGGATTACGGGAAGGAAACTAAGTTCAGATCCACACATCATCACTCAGAGCGGCATTCGTACTTATTGAATAGAGCACTTGCTTGCAGGTTGGTGCTATACATAGCTTGCAGAAAAAAGTGTTATACCTGTTATTAACATGGTTAATTACCTTTATTGGTTCTTCTACCAAGCCAGCTTTTATCGCAGTCCATACCATAGTTCATTCAAAAGTTAGGTACAGCCTTTCATTTCAAAATTATTTAGTTAAGCCCAATGGGGTTCCACTGTTAATCGCTCTTACATTTCTTTAGCAGAAACGATGTTTTCAAAAGAAAAAAGGAAAATTCAACAGAAGAGACCAGATGTCATATTTTCTATCTGATTGGCTGTAGCGCTGTTGCCTTTTATACCGAGTCTAGCAACCGAACACAATTTCCAATGGCTGGCACAGTAACTGTCGAAACAGGAGCATCAATTACAGAGGACAAAATAAGTAACTGATCCGCTTATCAAAAATCAACTCCTAGAAGAAGTGACTGGTGAAAGCTATTCTTTGACAAAGGAAATTTGAAGGAAACGTAAATTGAACATTCATAAGAAAAAAGCCTATCGATGATGTAAATGTAAAAGCCCTTATATATTACGTCCTCAGTGAAAGCATAGGTTCCCGAGTAAGCTTACGAAAAAGGCGTACGGTGACGCCATCGAACTCGTTATGAGAAGTTGACGTAAAATCTTATCTTTTGTTCACATCTTTGACCATTCGATTATAGATAGAAAAACAGCCGATGCTTGCTGTTCGCCGATAGCGTGGCAAGGATTTGCTTTCATTTTTCTAACGATTTCACTTATTCTTTGTTGCGCGACACTTTCTCCCCATTCGGTGCTCGAAGCGTAATTTGTTACACCGTATATAACACTAGCATAGTCGTTGTATGCAACATCAAGGTCGTGCATAATTCAGTGTGAATAAAGCATTGCTTGTTGATCTTTATTATAAAAGGAATATTGTTTAACCAACACGAAATTTTCAAGGTCGTCATATATTGCTTCCGTTACATGTTCAAGATTTTCTTCTATTTTTTCAAGAGGCTGATGAAATCTTGTCATCGCTTCAACCCAAATTCCTCTGTCCGGGTGACTAAATCTATCAATTGAACCAAAACCAGTCAATAGATTTAACGTAGGGGTGTGTTTCATTTATAAGTTGAGCAACTGCCTCTTCTCTCTCTTTTTCTACTTCTCCCAAATTTTTTCAGCTTCAAAATCTTCGTCTAGTTGTTAACTATTCCAACGGACACAGCAAGAATAGGCATAAAAATCAGTAATTTTTTCTTATTCATGTGATAATTTTCCTCCCTTTTTGAAATATCTTCTATAAAAATGATATACCAATTAAAGGACAATTTCACTTTCAATCATAGTTAATTTTACTATTTTTGGTTATTTTTCGTGTTAAATGTAAACGCTAGAATAAAGTTGACAGTTTTCGCTTGATTGACGTCGAAAAAGCATACGTTTATTGACACTCAAATATCCTAAGAGGTTTTTCCTTTTTATTATTTAGATGGTTATAATTTTATAAAATTTAAAAAAGGAATTATTCGTACCCGTAGCGCCTTTATGGCAGATTTCACAAATAGAATCATAGCTCCAGATCCATTTATGCCTGGTATTGATTCTGAAGGAATTGCAATTTCAAACACTATGATATACGATAGTAGCCAAACAATTATTGATGATCCTATACAAGAGGAATACGATTCCATTTTTAGTAATAATAGATTCTCAGGAAGCAATGCACTATGGGATTATAATCATTCTGTGGGAATACCAATATTATGGAATCTACCTCCTAATATTGATTATACCTATAGTGCGAGAATTCAATCAAATGGTGCGGGTTCAATTACAGGAACGCATGATAGAGCACCTGCTCATGAGATTACATTATACATTCCAGAATCGGGAATGAGCAATCTTGTTTACACAAGAGACAATGATGGCTTTGAATATCTTTTCCCTGTAGCACCATCCGCTAACATTAATGTCTCTTGGTGATAAAATGAAAAGTTGACTCAACTAAAGGGTCAACTTTTCATTATTAAATTAGGTATAATACTTAGGAATAGAGGTTCTTTACAAATGAAAAGTAGCTCTTGGAGAAAAATCATATGTAGACTATTAGCAGGTATTGTCGCTACCTTATTAATGACGGTTACACTATCTATTATTATGTATACGATACCATTAATATTATCTTCACCTTCAGAAACAAGCGAATTTACTTTTGTATTTTGGTTTGTTTCTATTGGTATTTTTATAAGTCCAGTTACTGCGGGCTGTACGATATTATCGTTTTTTATTGATAGATTTTTAGATAGATTTGAGTCTAAAGAAAAATATAACAAAGGGTTAGTCATTTATTCAATCTTAGGTATTATTGTTTCTTTTGGTTATAGTATAATATTGTTTGATGGTTTACCAATATTGGCTGCCGGCATAGCTTATTTAATTATGGGTCTAGTCTTAGCAAATATTTTTTATCATATATTACTGTTTTTTAATAAATACATAAAATAAAACTTGAGAGAAGACAGAAACTTTATACTCTGTCCTCTCTCTTTTTAGAGAAAATATACGCCACCCTCGCTAGAGAACGGACTTATTTATATTATCCTCTTAATTTATTTAATAGTTGCGTATTTTGCGCTGCCGTTCCTTTGTAATTGCTAATCCCCTGCTGACGAGCAAGTTTCTGGCGATTTGCAAAGCTGGAATTTACACCAATGCTTTTTAGATAATCGACGATACTGTTAGTATTTTGGTCACCTTTCTTAGCAGGTGTACTCGGCTTTGGCTTGTCCCCAGACCTCATTAAATTAAGAAGTCGTGTATTTTTGGGCGGCTGTGTCTTTATATCCTTTAATACCGTACTGTGTCGCTAATTTAGCACGGTTATTATAGCTAGAATTCATTCCGTTAGCGTTCATCCAGACTACAATGCTGTTAGTGTTTGGTTTAGCGCTAGACCCGTTTAATAGTTCCGAGATTGTTACAAATGTATACCCTTCCTCTTTTAACGAAGTAATAATACCTTCAACTGAGTCGAGTGATTCTCTTCTATTTTCATACATGACATGCAATAAAATGATTGAACCAGGTTTTATATTTTCTACGACATGGTTTACAATTTCTTTGCATCAGCAGCAATTTCGGGTTAAGAATCAGGCTCTATATTCATATAAATCGTATTCCTATCTTGCTTGGATAGATAATACGGTAACAAAATTAACCTTTTTCCGAAAGATGGACGGAAAGTGATTTCTCCCTCATAACCGATTTGTCGTATTAACTCATCAGTTTTATCGATCTCATCTTAAATAAAAGATGGAGATTTAAAAACCATTCTTTGATGGGAATAGGAATAGTTCCCAATTTCATGTCCTTCTTGCACGATTTTACTCGCATCATCAAAATATTTTTCGATTTCATATCCTGTTAAGTAAAAAGTACCTTTCACATCATGTTTTCTTAATATATCTAATATTTCATGTGTATTTACCCCAGGACCCATCATCAAAAGTTTAGGTTACTACTTTTTCGTTTATTCTACACTATTAACTAGACCACCAAAGAATTGGAACGTTCTTGATTGAGATAATTCATTTAATAAATAACCTACGATGCTAATTCTTTTTATTATTTTTTTCATATGTCCCCCGTAATGAAACTATATTCTACCTTAATATGGAAAGTACCTCAATTTCAAGTGCTTTTCTACTATTTTCACGTAAGCAATAGTCTTATTTATTATTTTTCAAATAGTAGATGGCTAGTTGTGTTCGATCGCGGAGTTGGACTTTCTCTAAAATGATAGACAAGGTATTGCGTACTGTCCCTTCGCTGATATAGAGTTGATCTGCTATTTCTCGATTGGAAAGGCCTTGGGCTACTAGTGCGGCAATGTCTCGTTCTCGCGGGGTCAGTTTCTCTAGCTCTTCCCTTCCTGCAGGCTGGGTCAGTTGTTTTAGTACGTCTGCATCTAATACAGTAGAACCAGACATTAGTGCTCTAATTTTCTGAGACATACTCTTTACCTCTGTGGACTTTATTAAATATCCAGCGGCTCCTGCTAGAATGGCAAGGCGAATATTTTTTTCATCCTTAAAGGTCGTTAACATCATCACATGAACATAGGGCCATTCTGACTTGATTTGCCTTGTTGCCTGAATACCATCCATGACCGGCATTTGAATATCCATTAAAACAATGTTCGGTAATTCCTTTCGGCAGGCATTAATCGCTTCAGCACCATTAGTAGCAGTGCCGATGACTTCCATATCTTTTTCTCGGGAGAGGAGCACTTTCAAACTTTTACAAACTAAATCATCATCATCAACGATCAAAATTTTCATAAAGAAAAACCTCCGTTATCCTGTTTATTCTATAGGAAGGACACAGATTAAAAGGAAGCCATCGTTCGTATCCAAGGAGATGCTCCCTCCCACCGCCTTTGCTCGGTGACGAAGATTTCTTAAACCTACACCCGTTCCTCGAACCCCTTTATCCTTTGTGACCCCATCGTTAGAAACGGATAATCTCAAAATGTGAGGGCTGATGTCCAAAGAAATTTCTACCAGTGTTGGCTGGGCGTGGCGAATAACATTCGTTAACGCTTCTTTCAACGTAGGATAAAGAATACTCCATAAATGGACTGGAACTCTACCTGTATCACCGTATACGTTAAGTTTCACAGGACATAGGGTGAATTGGTCACTGATTTCATGCAGACCTTCTATCCCAAGCTCCTTAACAGGCTTAATGTTATGAACCGTTTCTCGTAAATAGACGGCACTTTTGGATAGACGCCGCTGTGCTTGGACAAACATTTCTTTCGCATCTGGATCATTTTCTTCCCAAAGCTCTTCAAAGGCTTGTAAGGCAAGAACAGATGCTGTGAGTTCATGCCCGACATCATCATGGAGTTGTTGCGCGATTCGGTTTCTTTCTGTCAACTCTGCCATACGTGTCCCTTGCGCATTAGCGATAAGAAGTTCTTCTTTTAGATTTTCCAATTCATAGTGATAGCGCCGTAGTCGATCTGATTCCATCTGATATCTATTCGTGTCCTGATACCACCCGCCAAGGATCGCTCCAGACAGTCCTGCTTGGATGAAAACGACAACTAACTGGATAGATGTTTCAGGATAAATAACAGCAAAAATGAACACTGGTAAAGCAAACCAAGGCTGCCTCTTAAGCATGCTTTCAAACACAGGCAATGCCAAAGCATAGGCCGCAAACGAAAAAAAAGATGTCATCATTAAACAAACCGTCTGATCGATGAGGACAGTCCATCCTGGCAGCGTAAATCGCCAACGAGCCAATGCCATGATAGCAAGAAACAGGAGAAGGATTACTCCCACTTCGTTGCCGTCGCCTTGAAGCCACAGCAAACTAAGTAAAAGTAATCCGAAAATACGCAGTATGGTCATTGCTATTTCAGGAGTCCATTTTTCCCATTTGTTCCTCATATATTCACGTCCTTCTACTCATACCTCTATCCTATCAAAAACCTTAGGTAAAATTCGCAAGTTTTTTATGTTAAATCGGACTACGTGAGTTTTCTGCGGCTCCCTAACAATAGAAACGCTATACAGAATAGGAACATGACTACTAATGGGATGAAAAGTTCTTCTGTTGTCGCCCTGTAAGATAGCAAAATCGTTGCCTCCGCTACCCAATAGGTTGGCAGCAGCATCACAGCACGTTGCAGGGACTCAGGCATTATTTCCACTGGCCACAACACACCACCAAGCATAGCCATGAGAATAATGATGGCTCCTAAAATGCTAAAAGCCGCCTCCTTTTTCCGAAATATGGCATACCAGGCTAAGGAAAAACCTAACGCAGTCATGGTAAAAACCGTATAAATGATAAATAAGAAACCTGGTGACGGTACATTATCTCCGTGAACGACCGTCCCTAAAATGACAAACACCAAATTGACAGCAGTCATAATAGTCGTGTACGCCAACATGTTTTGCCACAAGTACTGAAAATGGGTAATTGGCGCTACACTGAGTCGTATCAGTGTCTTATTGGTCCGGTCCTCCATGATGATGGCCGCTAGACGTGAAGCGATGAACATAATGATAATTCCATAATAGTGAAACCCTAGAGGAATGGGCGGCCATTCTCCCATTGGAAGAAAGATAGCTCCAATGGGGAGAATGAGTAAAAAGATACTATTTGTTTTTTTTCGAAAAAAACGTCTGAAAACAAATTGAAATACGGTCATGCGAGTTTCCGCCTTCCGAAACAAACTCCCGAAATTGCCAAAATAATAGCCGATACTAGTAAAATGATGAAGCTGATGATCGCTGTATCGATATTTTCACCGGTGATTGTTGTAAATATTAAGTTTTGGCCAAGGGCAAATGGGTTACTATACGTGGATAGAAGCTGGAAAAAGCCACCTTCTGGGAGAGGAAACCACACTTCAGAAACCATAAGGCAGGCCAGTCCAAACCCCGTTCCTAAACGTTCTGCTGTTTTATAATTTTTCACCCCTAAAACAAAGTTAATAAATATGAATTGGCAAACGGTTGATACAACTATGAGGATGACAAGCACGAAGCCTAAGTTTCCCCAGTTCACGCCATAGACAAAAAGCGTGTAAAGGACGATGAGAAAGCTCTGCAATACATTAAAAAATGTACAGGAAATTAGTATCGAATAGGCGTGTTTATAGGCAGGATACGGCAAGGAATTCATCCTCCACTTCATGGAAGAAAGAAGATCTTCCTTGACATATTCCATCGTGAAAAATCCGCCGAACAAAAGGAAACTAAGCATCATCGTCACCGATACCTGATCTTTCATCGGGATGCCCAATGTGTCACTTGTGGCATCGTCGGCTATCAGTCCTAGAACGGTGATTAAGGCGATAGGTAATAGTAATAAAATCGCTATGCCAATATAATTACGAAACAATCTGCGAAACATAAAATAACTAGATCTTATGACCATCGTTTAGTCCTCCTCCCTATCACGGAGGCGTTTACCTGTTAGGGTTAAAAATACATCCTCCAAGGTTGGTTTTTCTGCTGCCACAGAAAGAATCCCACCGAAATCCTTGGCGATGGTAAGGGCACGATCGAGATTACCAGCTCCAACTTGAGAAATAATGTGGATTTCCTTCCCATGCAGGGATACTTGTTTCACTCCTTCAAGCTTCCGTAGCTTTTCTAAGAGCATGTCCGAAGGCTCCGATACTTCTAGTTTTATTTTTTCTTCATGTTGGATTTTTTTTACTAACTCAGGGATAGTTCCCTCTGCAATGACATGCCCTTGATCCATAATCACTACTCGCGTTGCAAGATTTTGAACTTCCTCCATGTAGTGAGTCGTATAAAGGATGGTGGTGCCTTGCTCGTTTAATTTGCGAATCGTTTCTAAAATATGATTTCGGGATTGAGGGTCGATCCCCACGGTTGGTTCATCCATAATCAAAAATTTTGGTTGATGCACAAGGGCACAGGCGATGTTAAGCCTTCTTTGCATCCCGCCGGAAAATTTCGTAGGAAGCTTACTCGCATTCTCTGTGAGCCCCACAAACGCTAACGTTTCATCTATTCTCTCTTTTAATTTTTCCCCCTTAAGACCATAAATGCCCCCGAAAAACTCTAGGTTTTCTCGCGCACTTAAGTCCGTAAACAAAGTTATTTCCTGTGTGACGAGGCCAATTTGCCGTTTAATATCCATTAAATTCAATTGCTGCTCTTTACCAAATACATTGATCTCTCCAGAATCGAAGCCAACTATTCCGGCTAAAGCATGAATCAACGTTGTTTTACCTGCCCCATTTGGCCCTAAGAGACCGAGGATTTCTCCTTCTCCAATATCTAAATCGACATGATCTAAAGCTAAATGTGAACCGTAACGCTTCACTATATTTTTCATATGAACAATTGCCATATTTTCTCCTCCTTGTGTTCCGCGATAGTATTATCATAAATGGGAGGTGTATAAATCGAGTAGTTACAAATGTAATGATTTAAAAAAGGGGTCTGAGCCCCTGCGCTATGAAGTTTTAGCACGCTGGGAGTCAGACCCCTTTATCAAGGGAATAAATTTTATCTAGTAACCTTCCAAGAAAGGACATAATTGATCATTTCATGCTTCTAGTATGGCGATATTTTTAGATGAAAATTTTAAATATATCTTTTCTGAATAATCTAAGGGGTTTTTATACAAAATGATAGGTGACCCATAGATCACCGATATCATAGAAATTAGTTGATAGAGAAGTTTCCGTACAAAAAAAGAAGCGCAAATAGCTGCTTTAGAAATTGAAGCAAAATTAAGTAAAACCCCTTCCAAAAAATCTGTTGATAAACATTTGAATTTTAAAGAAAGTGAATTTTTGCTGAAAAAATTTGGAAGAAGCTTGATACGGGATTAAGTTATTCTTTATTACTTTTAGCGTTAACGTCTGCAATGCGTTTCGCTGAGATAGTAGGTCTTACGAGAAGTGACTTTGATTTTGTAAATAATACAATTACAATAAATTAAGACCTGGGGATATATGAAACGAAATCCTGTAGGGTTCGGCCCAACAAAAAATGAACAATCTAATCGAACAATATAAATGGATCACAAAACAATGAATCATTTCAAAAAGTTATTTGAATCAACACCTAATAATATACACAAGTTAGTTTTTTTTAGTCCGAGCTCTAAATACAAAGTGATAAGTAATACAGCTGCAAATAAGCTTCTAAGAAAAGTATTAACTGAACTTAAAATAGAGCCAATTACTATACATGGACTTAGACATACTCATGCCAGTGTTCTGCTGTATAAAAAAGTTTCTATTTATTATGTAAGTGAGCGTTTGGGGCACGGTGATATTGAGACGACTTTAAAAGAATATACCCATGTAATTAAGGAATTACGGGAAGAAGATGAACGAGGAACGATGAAAACATTTGAGGATATGGCTGTGTAAAATTTGTGTAAAACGAATTCAATTCATATCCTTTTCTATCGTAATCTTAAAAAAATAAAAAAGCTCACAAACATTGATATAACAGCGTTTGTAAGGTATCTGGTCATTTTTAAATTAACATAAATTATGTAGATGGTACCGGTGGTCGGGGTCGAACCGACACTCCAGAAGGAACACGATTTTGAGTCGTGCGCGTCTGCCAATTCCGCCACACCGGCCTATAGATGGCGCGCCCGAGAGGAGTCGAACCCCTAACCTTTTGATCCGTAGTCAAACGCTCTATCCAATTGAG
>NZ_ANNK01000136.1 GCF_000334155.1 Halalkalibacterium ligniniphilum
CCAGTTTTAGGTATAAAAAAACCTACCCACCAAACAATAAAATCTGGAGCGGGTGATGGGAATCGAACCCACGACATCAGCTTGGAAGGCTGAGGTTTTACCACTAAACTACACCCGCAAAATGGTCGGGAAGACAGGATTTGAACCTGCGACCCCTTGGTCCCAAACCAAGTGCTCTGCCAAGCTGAGCTACTTCCCGAACAAACTTACATGGCGCGCCCGAGAGGAGTCGAACCCCTAACCTTTTGATCCGTAGTCAAACGCTCTATCCAATTGAGCTACGGGCGCTTTGCATTGCTTTTCTAGAATGGTGCCGAGGGCCGGACTTGAACCGGCACGGTAGTCACCTACCGCAGGATTTTAAGTCCTGTGTGTCTGCCAATTCCACCACCCCGGCACGGGGTTGTTTTCATCAACAGCTTCTATAATAAAGAAGAGTTGGAGCGGAAGACGGGATTCGAACCCGCGACCCCCACCTTGGCAAGGTGGTGTTCTACCACTGAACTACTTCCGCGTACAAGATGCGGGTGAAGGGACTTGAACCCCCACGTCATAAGACACTAGATCCTAAGTCTAGCGCGTCTGCCAATTCCGCCACACCCGCATATTTAAAAATAATGGTGAGCCATGAAGGACTCGAACCTTCGACCCTCTGATTAAAAGTCAGATGCTCTACCAACTGAGCTAATGGCTCTTTTTAAAAAGAATGCCGGCCAGAGGACTTGAACCCCCAACCTACTGATTACAAGTCAGTTGCTCTACCAATTGAGCTAGACCGGCATATGGTGGAGGATGACGGGATCGAACCGCCGACCCCCTGCTTGTAAGGCAGGTGCTCTCCCAGCTGAGCTAATCCTCCATTTGTATTGCTTGGCAACGTCCTACTCTTGCAGGGGGAAGCCCCCAACTACCATCGGCGCTGAAGAGCTTAACGGCCGTGTTCGGCATGGGAACGGGTGTGACCTCTTCGCTATCGTCACCAAACTTTTTTACTTCAGATGACCGGCGAGCTTCTTTGTCAGCTGCGAGTCTCCACTCCTGTCACGTATCAACCCATACGCTCACTCGTTCCAACTCTTGCTTCCGTGAATCTCTTGGTCCTCTTCGTAAAAGAGATATAAATTTGTTGAGAGTC
>NZ_ANNK01000137.1 GCF_000334155.1 Halalkalibacterium ligniniphilum
GGTGCGTTAACCACTTCGCCACAACCGCCATATAATTATAGTTTTGTTTGGCAGGGGCAGTAGGAATCGAACCCACACCGGAGGTTTTGGAGACCTCTGTTCTACCGTTAAACTATGCCCCTAAAAATGGTGGAGGGGGACGGATTCGAACCGCCGAACCCTTAGGGAGCGGATTTACAGTCCGCCGCGTTTAGCCACTTCGCTACCCCTCCAAAAGCAACAATATCTATAATACACAATATGTTTTAATACGTCAATAAGTGTAAAGAAGATGGTGCCGGCCAGAGGACTTGAACCCCCAACCTACTGATTACAAGTCAGTTGCTCTACCAATTGAGCTAGACCGGCATAGAAATGGTGGCTCGGGACGGAATCGAACCGCCGACACATGGATTTTCAGTCCATTGCTCTACCAACTGAGCTACCGAGCCATAATAAAAATTATTTAAAGTATGTGATACTCACGTATTGAGATAAGCCCTGTTTCTCGGCTTTTCCTCTTACTATGTAAGTAAAATGGCGGTCCGGACGGGACTCGAACCCGCGACCTCCTGCGTGACAGGCAGGCATTCTAACCAACTGAACTACCGGACCAATGGGATTGCGGGGGACGGATTTGAACCGCCGACCTTCGGGTTATGAGCCCGACGAGCTACCAGACTGCTCCACCCCGCGTCGTTATCAATTAAAACTGGTGGAGGATGACGGGATCGAACCGCCGACCCCCTGCTTGTAAGGCAGGTGCTCTCCCAGCTGAGCTAATCCTCCGATTATATTATGTATATGGTGACCCGTACGGGATTCGAACCCGTGTTACCGCCGTGAAAGGGCGGTGTCTTAACCGCTTGACCAACGGGCCACTATTAAGTCAGAGTTTGCTGGCGGAGAGCGAGGGATTCGAACCCTCGAGACGGCTTTACACCGCCTACACGATTTCCAATCGTGCTCCTTCGGCCAACTCGGACAGCTCTCCTAAGTGGCTCCACAGGTAGGACTCGAACCTACGACCGATCGGTTAACAGCCGATTGCTCTACCACTGAGCTACTGTGGAATATTATATGCTTGGCAACGTCCTACTCTTGCAGGGGGAAGCCCCCAACTACCATCGGCGCTGAAGAGCTTAACG
>NZ_ANNK01000138.1 GCF_000334155.1 Halalkalibacterium ligniniphilum
GGCTCCTAGTGCCAAGGCATTCACCGTGCGCCCTTCATAACTTAACCAAATGACTGCAGTTCCTCAAGTGGCTCGAACAATCGCTTCCTCGAACTACTTGAGTCTCTTTGTCATTCCATTTGATAACGTTCATCGAAGATGTCCGCTATCAAACCATCAAAATGTAAAGGTTTGATGTGAATTCTTGACGTCTCGTTCTTGAGTATTACCTTGGTAATACCCGGTGAACTCAATTGCGTCTATAAGCTTCAAATAACCGTTGAATCTCTTCGTCAACTTCATACTCAACTCCTCTCACGTATGTGTTATACGCTCAAGTCGTCTCGCATTTGCTTCCTCGATCTTCTCGGTTCTCTTTGCTTACTTTTTCATTATCTAGTTTTCAAAGAACAACTTTGACGGCAGATAACCAGCACACTTCATCGTCAACGACGGATTTCTCGCTCATGTCACGTATTGGTATACGCTCAATTGCTCGCATCCTTGTTTCCTCGAATTGTTTGGTTCTCTTTGTCAAAGAGAGAGATAGTTCTCTCAAAACTGAACAACAGCACAAGCGTTACGACTGCTAAAGTCGCATCGACTAGAGTAAAAACTCCATAGAAAGGAGGTGATCCAGCCGCACCTTCCGATACGGCTAACTTGTTACGACTTCACCCCAATCATCTGTCCCACCTTAGGCGGCTGGCTCCAAAAGGTTACCTCACCGACTTCGGGTGTTACAAACTCTCGTGGTGTGACGGGCGGTGTGTACAAGGCCCGGGAACGTATTCACCGCGGCATGCTGATCCGCGATTACTAGCAATTCCGGCTTCATGCAGGCGAGTTGCAGCCTGCAATCCGAACTGAGAATGGCTTTATGGGATTGGCTCCACCTCGCGGCTTCGCTGCCCTTTGTACCATCCATTGTAGCACGTGTGTAGCCCAGGTCATAAGGGGCATGATGATTTGACGTCATCCCCACCTTCCTCCGGTTTGTCACCGGCAGTCACCTTAGAGTGCCCAACTGAATGCTGGCAACTAAGGTCAAGGGTTGCGCTCGTTGCGGGACTTAACCCAACATCTCACGACACGAGCTGACGACAACCATGCACCACCTGTCACTTTGTCCCCCGAAGGGGAAAGCTCTGTCTCCAGAGTGGTCAAAGGATGTCAAGACCTGGTAAGGTTCTTCGCGTTGCTTCGAATTAAACCACATGCTCCACTGCTTGTGCGGGCCCCCGTCAATTCCTTTGAGTTTCAACCTTGCGGTCGTACTCCCCAGGCGGAGTGCTTAATGTGTTAACTTCGGCACTAAGGGCATCGAAACCCCTAACACCTAGCACTCATCGTTTACGGCGTGGACTACCAGGGTATCTAATCCTGTTTGCTCCCCACGCTTTCGCGCCTCAGCGTCAGTTACAGACCAGAGAGTCGCCTTCGCCACTGGTGTTCCTCCACATCTCTACGCATTTCACCGCTACACGTGGAATTCCACTCTCCTCTTCTGCACTCAAGTCTCCCAGTTTCCAATGACCCTCCACGGTTGAGCCGTGGGCTTTCACATCAGACTTAAAAGACCGCCTGCGCGCGCTTTACGCCCAATAATTCCGGACAACGCTTGCCACCTACGTATTACCGCGGCTGCTGGCACGTAGTTAGCCGTGGCTTTCTCGTTAGGTACCGTCAAGGTACCGCCCTTTCGAACGGTACGTGTTCTTCCCTAACAACAGAACTTTACAATCCGAAGACCTTCATCGTTCACGCGGCGTTGCTCCGTCAGACTTTCGTCCATTGCGGAAGATTCCCTACTGCTGCCTCCCGTAGGAGTCTGGGCCGTGTCTCAGTCCCAGTGTGGCCGATCACCCTCTCAGGTCGGCTACGCATCGTCGCCTTGGTAAGCCGTTACCTTACCAACTAGCTAATGCGCCGCGGGCCCATCTCGTAGTGTTAGCAGAACCAACTTTTATCCTTTCTCCATGCGGAGAAAGAAATCATCCGGTATTAGCACCGATTTCTCGGTGTTATCCCAGTCTACGAGGCAGGTTGCCCACGTGTTACTCACCCGTCCGCCGCTAACCTCCAGGAGCAAGCTCCCTTTGGTCCGCTCGACTTGCATGTATTAGGCACGCCGCCAGCGTTCGTCCTGAGCCAGGATCAAACTCTCCGAAATACACGGATGTACAAGTGCAGGTGCTGCAACAGGACGTTGCGACCTTAGCCTGCCATCCATTTCTATCTTCAAGCTGACTTAGCTCTTCATAAAAAATTCATTGACGAGATACCTTGTATCTCTTATTACGCTTGGCTTTTGTTCAGTTTTCAAAGAACTGTTCGTCGTTTTCGGCGACTTTTATATCTTAGCACTTAAAACTTCGTGCGTCAATACTTTTTTATTTTCATCTGCCACCGTCAAATCTCAATCGGTTGCGGCGACAGATAATAATTTAACATGCATAAAAATATAAGTCAACAACTTTTTAATGTTTTTTTGAGAAAGCATAAAGCCGGTGATAAATCGTCTGTGCTTTCGTTTCTTCTAATGTAATATGAATCATGTTTTTACCGACAAGATAATTTAACAACAGCTCTAAATCAATACGGTAACCGGCAAGCTCTTCTCGTTCAAGTAACTCTTGAAACGACCAAGGAGCAAGCCTTGATTCCATGATTTTAATGAGATGACTGCTGCCAACATCAACCTTGGAACCAATAGCATATTCAGCTGCAATTAATAGAAGCTCAACCCGCTTTTCAATTGATTCAGAACCGTGTATCAGCTCTTGGTAAAGCTTGTGGGTTTCCGGTTCAATTTGCTTCACCTGTTCCCAAATGGTTACTTCAGGATAATAACCGTGTTCCGTCACAGCTAATCGTGCCAGATGTTGCAATGCATACATCATGCAATTGAACGCATCAAAATAATGTTCGCGACGAAACAGCATTTTTCCTTCTTCAAAGTGACGTAGCAGCTTCGAAAATTGAATCGCCATTTTTTCACGTCTTTCCTCGATCGGAAATTCTTCCATTCTCCGTTTTAAGGCTTTTACATATTCATTTCGGTCAAACACTATTTTACCAATAACCAACCACTCTACAAGACGCCGTTGATTACCTACTAATAATGAATGCTGAATTACCTCTTCATGAAGTGAATGAACAGCCACACTGTAACCTGCAAGCTCGTAATGCATCACAGTCCATCTTTGCTCAAATGCTTGTTTTATAATCAGAAAAACCGCGTCAAACCGGTCCGTTGCTGAAGAGTAGGATGCTTCTTTTTCCACGAAAAGAATGGCTAAAGTGTCAGCCTCACTGGCTCGCTCCTGATAAAGCTGGCGTAATTGCTCCTCCATTTCTCTCCCTCCTCTACACTTTCCATTAACAAGTACTATGTTCGACACCTTTAGTCATAATCCTTTTCCATCATCTTTTCGGTCTTGTCATAGGTAACCCTCTATCGATATGCTATACTGACAACTAGGAGGGACACACATATGGCTATAAAATACTCAAACAAAATAAATAAAATCCGCACATTTGCCTTAGCTCTAGTGTTTGTTGGCATTCTTATCATGTATGTCGGGATCTTTTTTAGAAGCAAACCTATTGTTATGACGATCGCAATGCTTCTTGGCTTTTTATTTATTATCGCAAGCACCGTTACTTATTTTTGGATCGGCATGCTCTCCACAAAGACCGTCCAGGTTATTTGTCCAGGGTGTGAGAGACCGACAAAAATTCTCGGGCGCGTCGATGCCTGCATGCATTGCGACGAACCTTTAACACTCGATCCTTCTCTAGAAGGAAAAGAGTTTGACGAAAAATATAATCGTAAAAACCAAAAGAGCTGATTCAACAACGGTTGAGTCAGCTCTTTTGTTCGTTTTCACAAAAAAGTGCAGGAAACTCTCCCCCCAAAAAACGTATTCTTGTTTTCAAAGAAGGAGTTGAAATGGCCTTAACCGCTGGCACCTGCAGCTAGACAGCATGTAAAATGTTATACCTTTTTGTCTTCAAAAAAAAGCTTCTGCCTTTTTATAAAGGAGAAGCTAATCATTAATGCTGTTGTCCTTTTGTGCAATTCGGACAAGTCCCGTAAATTTCCATGCGATGATTATTAATTTGAAAACCAGTCACATGCTCAGCGAGGGTCTCAACCTCATCAAGCCCTGGGTAATGAAAGTCAACAATCTTTCCACAATCTTGACAAATAACATGATAGTGGTCGGATGTAACACAATCAAAGCGACTTGATGAATCCCCATAGGTTAGTTCCTTCACAATGCCTACTTCTTTAAAAACACGTAAATTGTTGTAGACTGTTGCAACACTCATATTAGGAAAACGACCTTCTAACGCTTTATATATGTCATCTGCCGTTGGATGAATCATTGATTCAAACAAATACTCCAAGATCGCATGACGCTGCGGTGTCATACGTACTCGAGTCGTTTTCAATGCATCGATCGCTTCTTGCAGGCGATGATTTGACATCGTCATGCACCTCACTTTCAAGAAAGCAATTCTTATCTTATAATATTTATAATTAGTATAGTATACCAGTATCCGTAATGTCAACGTCTACCGTCATTCTGCGCTTTATTGCGTTGCTAAGAACACAGCGGCATCTTGCACGTTAATTAAAAATGATGTATAACGACTTGATTGCTTTCCTTTACGTTGCTTTTTTTTCTCGATGGATAGACATGCTTCTTTTAATGCTTTTTTAATGTTACCTGCATCCTGCTCTTCAAGTCCAAATAAAAATGTCGTGTTACCCTTTCGAAGAAACCCACCAGAGCTCGCCAACTCAGTCATTCTGTAGCCTTTTTCTCGAAGCTGCTTCTCTACCTCATACGTATAAAAATCATCAATAATGCAAACGAGTAACTTCATACCCTACAGCCCTCCTGCATTTATTAATATCCCTTATCTAAATCTATTCGATTCATAAGTGTTCCGTTCCCCTTTAAATAGACAGATAAATTATGCCGAAAGATCTCAAAGGCTCTCGGTTGATATTGAGCAGAAATGCCAGAAATGTGAGGCGTGACGGTGACATTTTCCATCGTCCAGAAGGGATGGTCCTCAGGCAGAGGCTCTTTCTCAAACACATCAAGGATCGCATGAGAAATGATCCCTTGTTTTAACACCTGTACAAGCTCTTCTTGCTTCACCGTTTTCCCTCTGCCAATATTAATAAAAACAGAGGAGGGCTTCATTTTTTCAAATCGCCTATAGCTCATGAATCCATTTGTTTGCTTCGTTAAGGGAAGAACGGACACAACATAATCTGAATCGGCGAGTAATGAATCGACCGTATTGATCGTAACCATATGATCGACCCACTCCACAGGAGCTCCAGTAGAATTTAAGCCGATGACCTTCATTCCAAACGCTTTGGCGAGTCTTGCAATTTCTTGACCGATGGCACCTACACCTAAAATCCCAAGTGTACTTCCATTGATTTCATGCATCGGTACTTTTCGATCCCAAACCTTCCTTTGCTCATGGCTTATTATCGTTTTTGCTTCTCTTGCTACTTGTAATATCATCGCCAATGTATACTCGGCCATGGGCAATGCATGAATACCCTTTGCATTGGTCACGAGAATATTACGCTCTTTAATTGCAGCAAACGGCATTTTATCAAGACCAGCTGAAATCACCATGATCCATTTAAGAGCTTGTGCTTGTTCTATTAATTCTGGCGTTAGATCTTCACCATAAGTAATTAAAATTTCCGCATCTCTTAGTGCTTCACCCACTTCATTCATCCGATTAAAAAATTGAAAATTGAGTTGGGGAAAATCAGTCTGTAGCTGCTTTTTGATCTCATCTTTCGTTCGAGCAGAAGAAACAATGTTCATGCTTATCCCTCCTCAAGTAAGTGGACGTTCAATGACAGCACTATTCCATCTCTTTAATAAAGTTTAACGCGTTCTCCACATGGTCTTTTACTCGAACTTTTCGCCATTCTTTTACAAGAATGCCCTCTTTATTTATCACAAAGGTCGAACGCTCGATACCCATGTATTCTTTTCCAAAATTCTTTTTGAGCTTCCACACGTCATACAGTTGAGCAACCTTCGTTTCTTCATCGGCTAATAATAAAAAAGGAAGCTGATATTTCTCAATAAATTTCGCATGCTTTTCAACTGGATCAGGACTTACACCGATAATAACCGTATCTAGCCCTTCAAAATCTAACACACGATCGCGAAAATCACATGCTTCTGTCGTACATCCAGGTGTCATATCTTTTGGATAAAAATATAAAATGACATTCTTTCCTTGAAAATCTGAGAGCTTAACATTCTCCCCATTGCTAGCCGGCAATGTGAAATCTGGTGCTTGTTCTCCTACTTTAACTTTCATATGAATCCCTCCATTTTTTTGATTATGGAAAAGGGGTGTAGCTTCCATTCTGAATGCAGAAGCTTCAAAGCTTTTTTGCCCCCCTTTATTCAAGGCTGTACTGGTTTGACCTGCAAATTTGCTTCTCTCCATTGGGATAGAAGCAAATTTGCAGGTCAAAATTATTTTCATTCTCTTTCTACCGTAGCGAAAAAGCATCGGACTTACAACTTCTTTTCATAGTTTTCATCCTTCAGCATTGTCGACACAACAAAAGCTGCGGGTAATAAATAACCAAAAAGGGCTTCAATAACTGCCACAATTCGTCCTATCCCGATTGGAATAAAGTCACCGTATCCAACCGACAGTAGCGTGACTGCACTAAAATAGATGATATTTTGAATATGTGTTAAAGCAGACTCTCGTGTATGAAGATTCTCAGTTATGATCACATCAAAGCCAATCAGCTGCAAGGAAAGGTAGACCGCGGAAAATGCCAGCACCACGGTTATATAGACGAGCAAAAGCATGACAAAATGACGAATTGACACGCGGTATCTTCCTAAAGAAGGGTGAAAGCGGATAAGGAGCAACAGACTCATGACTAAACCGATAATCGCAATTAGCATAATGAAAAAGACAAAGAACAGCTCCATTTCATCACCTCATTATCAAGCCTATGAGCCCGTCCAATAGATTAGAAATAGAACGT
>NZ_ANNK01000139.1 GCF_000334155.1 Halalkalibacterium ligniniphilum
ATCCGATTAAAAAATTGAAAATTGAGTTGGGGAAAATCAGTCTGTAGCTGCTTTTTGATCTCATCTTTCGTTCGAGCAGAAGAAACAATGTTCATGCTTATCCCTCCTCAAGTAAGTGGACGTTCAATGACAGCACTATTCCATCTCTTTAATAAAGTTTAACGCGTTCTCCACATGGTCTTTTACTCGAACTTTTCGCCATTCTTTTACAAGAATGCCCTCTTTATTTATCACAAAGGTCGAACGCTCGATACCCATGTATTCTTTTCCAAAATTCTTTTTGAGCTTCCACACGTCATACAGTTGAGCAACCTTCGTTTCTTCATCGGCTAATAATAAAAAAGGAAGCTGATATTTCTCAATAAATTTCGCATGCTTTTCAACTGGATCAGGACTTACACCGATAATAACCGTATCTAGCCCTTCAAAATCTAACACACGATCGCGAAAATCACATGCTTCTGTCGTACATCCAGGTGTCATATCTTTTGGATAAAAATATAAAATGACATTCTTTCCTTGAAAATCTGAGAGCTTAACATTCTCCCCATTGCTAGCCGGCAATGTGAAATCTGGTGCTTGTTCTCCTACTTTAACTTTCATATGAATCCCTCCATTTTTTTGATTATGGAAAAGGGGTGTAGCTTCCATTCTGAATGCAGAAGCTTCAAAGCTTTTTTGCCCCCCTTTATTCAAGGCTGTACTGGTTTGACCTGCAAATTTGCTTCTCTCCATTGGGATAGAAGCAAATTTGCAGGTCAAAATTATTTTCATTCTCTTTCTACCGTAGCGAAAAAGCATCGGACTTACAACTTCTTTTCATAGTTTTCATCCTTCAGCATTGTCGACACAACAAAAGCTGCGGGTAATAAATAACCAAAAAGGGCTTCAATAACTGCCACAATTCGTCCTATCCCGATTGGAATAAAGTCACCGTATCCAACCGACAGTAGCGTGACTGCACTAAAATAGATGATATTTTGAATATGTGTTAAAGCAGACTCTCGTGTATGAAGATTCTCAGTTATGATCACATCAAAGCCAATCAGCTGCAAGGAAAGGTAGACCGCGGAAAATGCCAGCACCACGGTTATATAGACGAGCAAAAGCATGACAAAATGACGAATTGACACGCGGTATCTTCCTAAAGAAGGGTGAAAGCGGATAAGGAGCAACAGACTCATGACTAAACCGATAATCGCAATTAGCATAATGAAAAAGACAAAGAACAGCTCCATTTCATCACCTCATTATCAAGCCTATGAGCCCGTCCAATAGATTAGAAATAGAACGTACCTTTATTAATGACAGAAAATTACGTTAAATCAATCTTTTTTTGCTACACTTTAAGGATGTTGCTGTCAACGCAAATAGCCACTCTCAAAAAGAGCGGCTGTAAAACATTGTCCGAATGCTAGAAGGATTTTATTTTCGTTTACGATACTTCTAACTAGTATAAGAATAAGCAGCTTTTATTAAAGAGGACATACAAAGGCTGCTTCCAACTAACTCCTTGACCCACATAAGCATATAAGGCTTACTTTGACTCTTGAAATGCTTTCATTTCCTGCACGAGTGTAATAGCCAAGCGGAGATGTTCCTCATTCTCCAAATGCATACACTCTTTTAGAAGCTCTGATTTTAACGGGGACTCCTCATAGCAGCATGGAACAATTAAAGACCAATCAACCTTTAATGCTTGCAGTACTTTTTCAAGCTTATTAATACTTACGTTTACTTCGCCTCGCTCTAACTGTGCTAAGTAATTTAAGGTCACACCGCTTTTTTGAGAAAGCTCACTAAGCGTCCACTTGTTTTTTTTACGCAAGCTTCGAATTTGAGTTCCGATATATTGTAAAGTTGTACTCATAGTACTGTCATCTCCTACTAAAATATACTCCCACAATAACATTATAACGATGAATGTTATTTTTTCAAATTTATATATTTTTATCCATTTTATTCATTTATTTATTACTATAACAAAAAATTCACAAGGCCTTCTCTTGAATTTACCATTTATTAACCATTCTTATAAGAGCATTTTCTCCTAATCTCAACGACTCACTTATTGTAAAATTATGTATTGATCTGATTTGCTTCATTTTAGCACATCTCTTTAAGAAGCATAAAATTTCTTTCTTGCCCTAATTTCACACGTATGGTTAGATACTAACAGAGAAAACGTGAAATCGGAGGGTATACGGATGAACCATACAAATTCAGAAATACTATACGCAGAAGCCCAACAGCTTATTGTAGGTGGTGTCAATAGTCCATCCCGAGCTTATAAGGCAGTCGGCGGTGGCTCACCTGTTTTTATGGAAAAAGCAAAAGGTGCGTACTTTTGGGATGTTGATGGAAATCAATACATTGATTACTTAGCCGCATACGGTCCAATTATTACGGGGCACGCTCACCCTCATGTGACGAACGCCATTCAAAAGGCTGCTGAAAATGGCGTTCTTTACGGAACACCTACGAAACTTGAAAACCAATTTGCGAAGTTATTAAAGGAAGCCATTCCTTCTCTAGAAAAAGTTCGCTTTGTCAATTCAGGAACAGAAGCGGTGATGACAACCATTCGCGTTGCACGGGCATACACAGGTCGAGATAAGATTATCAAATTTGCCGGCTGTTATCATGGTCATTCAGACCTCGTTCTTGTCGCAGCGGGGTCCGGTCCTTCAACCCTAGGTATTCCCGATTCAGCAGGAGTAACAAAAAACATTGCAAAGGAAGTCATCACCGTTCCCTTTAATGATCTTAACGCATATAAAGAAGCGATAGACAAATGGGGAGATGAAGTAGCAGCAGTCTTAGTTGAACCAATCGTCGGAAACTTTGGGATTGTGGAACCTGAACCTGGCTTTCTTGAAGGGGTGAATGAAATCACTCACAATGCTGGTGCATTGGTTATCTATGATGAAGTGATCACGGCCTTCCGTTTCATGTACGGAGGGGCGCAAAATTATCTCGGTGTCGAACCAGATATGACGGCATTAGGAAAAATTATCGGCGGTGGACTTCCGATCGGGGCCTACGGTGGACGAGTCGATATTATGGAGAAGGTTGCCCCGCTTGGACCTGCTTACCAAGCTGGAACAATGGCAGGAAACCCCGCTTCAATGAGTGCAGGAATTGCTTGCCTTGAAGTTTTAAAACAGGAAGGGATTTATGAAGAGCTGGATCGACTCGGCCAAAAACTTGAACAAGGTATTCTCAAGCATGCCAATCGTCATCAGGTTCCGATCACAATTAATCGATTAAAAGGGGCCTTAACAATTTATTTCACTGAAGAGCAAGTAAAAAATTATGAGCAAGCTGAAAATACAAACGACGAAATGTTTGCCGTATTTTTTAAAGAAATGCTTTCACAAGGAATCAACCTTGCACCATCGAAATATGAAGCATGGTTTTTAACGACGGCCCACACGGATAAAGACATTGAAAAGACTCTACATGCTGTGGACCACGCATTTTCCGTCGTCGCGTCATTAAAATAAACGACACGAGGCTGGGACATAACGAACGTGTTGATTGAAAATGCGAGCAATGCACAACCTTGGCGGAGGAAATAGACGTAGACTCCTGCGGCAAGGGTGAGACCCCACAGTGCAAAAAGCACGAGGAGGCTCACCAGCCGCCCGCGGAAAG
>NZ_ANNK01000140.1 GCF_000334155.1 Halalkalibacterium ligniniphilum
AACCATTCGCGTTGCACGGGCATACACAGGTCGAGATAAGATTATCAAATTTGCCGGCTGTTATCATGGTCATTCAGACCTCGTTCTTGTCGCAGCGGGGTCCGGTCCTTCAACCCTAGGTATTCCCGATTCAGCAGGAGTAACAAAAAACATTGCAAAGGAAGTCATCACCGTTCCCTTTAATGATCTTAACGCATATAAAGAAGCGATAGACAAATGGGGAGATGAAGTAGCAGCAGTCTTAGTTGAACCAATCGTCGGAAACTTTGGGATTGTGGAACCTGAACCTGGCTTTCTTGAAGGGGTGAATGAAATCACTCACAATGCTGGTGCATTGGTTATCTATGATGAAGTGATCACGGCCTTCCGTTTCATGTACGGAGGGGCGCAAAATTATCTCGGTGTCGAACCAGATATGACGGCATTAGGAAAAATTATCGGCGGTGGACTTCCGATCGGGGCCTACGGTGGACGAGTCGATATTATGGAGAAGGTTGCCCCGCTTGGACCTGCTTACCAAGCTGGAACAATGGCAGGAAACCCCGCTTCAATGAGTGCAGGAATTGCTTGCCTTGAAGTTTTAAAACAGGAAGGGATTTATGAAGAGCTGGATCGACTCGGCCAAAAACTTGAACAAGGTATTCTCAAGCATGCCAATCGTCATCAGGTTCCGATCACAATTAATCGATTAAAAGGGGCCTTAACAATTTATTTCACTGAAGAGCAAGTAAAAAATTATGAGCAAGCTGAAAATACAAACGACGAAATGTTTGCCGTATTTTTTAAAGAAATGCTTTCACAAGGAATCAACCTTGCACCATCGAAATATGAAGCATGGTTTTTAACGACGGCCCACACGGATAAAGACATTGAAAAGACTCTACATGCTGTGGACCACGCATTTTCCGTCGTCGCGTCATTAAAATAAACGACACGAGGCTGGGACATAACGAACGTGTTGATTGAAAATGCGAGCAATGCACAACCTTGGCGGAGGAAATAGACGTAGACTCCTGCGGCAAGGGTGAGACCCCACAGTGCAAAAAGCACGAGGAGGCTCACCAGCCGCCCGCGGAAAGCGAAGGATATTTCCGAAGCGATTGCTAGGCATCAATGATCATGACGTTGGGATTTCTCCAATAAAGACTCTTTTGTCCGAGCCCCTTTGTCAACTTTATATAAGGTAAAGAGGATGAACTCCCCTTTACAATGGTCATCATGTGGAGGCAAAAAAGCGCCTCTCTTCACACTTTTCCACTTGGTGAAGTTAGTAGTTTCATCATTAAAAAATCATAGAAATAACTCTTGATTCCTTTTCATATCCATTGTATAGTACGTTGGTTAGCTTAAGTCTTCACTATACGATTTAAGCAATGAATGAACGAATCTATCGATATAGAGTCAATAACCAGCCTTATATTCAAACGAGAGAGGATTTTTACAAAACATGAAACTAGGAGCTCGTATCTTTAAGACGGGGCTTGCCATTATGTTATCGCTATATTTAGCAATGTGGTTTGGTCTTGAACCACCTATGTTTGCGGCACTAGCTGCAGGGTTTGCAATTCAACCATCCATTTACCGAACCTTTCAAACGATTTTGGACCAAGTTCAAGCGAATGTGATCGGCGCAGTATTAGGTGTAATTTTCGTGATGACTTTCGGTCATGAACCCTTCGTTGTAGGCTTGGTCGTTGTTTTAGCGATTGCAATTATTATTAAGATTAAATTGGAATCATCCACCATTCCATTGGCAATCGTAACGATTATTATCATTATGGAGAGCCCTGCTGAGAACTTTGTCGACTTTGCAACGGATCGATTTGTTTTAATCGCTTTAGGGGTTTTTGCTGCGTTTCTTGTCAACTTATTTTTTATTCCGCCACAGTATGAAACAAAGCTTTACCATAAGATCGTTCACTGTACCGATGAAATCACCCAATGGCTGATGCTCTTTTTGCGTAAGGATGCTGATCCAAAAACGTTAAAAAAAGATTTGTCGCGCCTTGACGAGAAATTGAGTCAAATTGAGAACATGTACCTTTTGTATGAAGAAGAACGGAACTACTTTTTAAAAAGCCAATACGGGAAAGCCCGAAAGGTCGTTTTGTTTCGTCAAATGATGGTGGCAGCCAATAATGCCCTTGCAGTACTGAAAAAGCTAGAACGGCGCTCGGATGAATTTCACCAAATGCCCGAAGCGCTTCAAAAGCTCATTGAAGAGCAGTTACAGCTTCTCACATCCTATCATGATCGAATTTTGCTCCGTTACATTGGAAAAGTGAATAATCAGCATAACAAAGAAATGATCGAGGAACTGATTCGTGGAAAAGCAGAGCTTACCGATGCTTATATGGAACGCTATACAGGCGATTCCATCGATCGGGAGCTTTGGATTCATCTTTTACCAGCCATCTCACAAATCTTGGAATATCAAGAGCAGTTAGAGCATTTAGAACAGCTTGTGGATAGCTTCTTTAGCTATCACCACGATGAAAATAAAGTCAAAGTAATGGACGAAGAATAAACAAAAGAGCAATCAAATGGAGGTCGACTTCACTCCAGTTTGATCGCTCTTTTTGTTTTTCATCAGCCAAACATTTTTACAATTGCTGCACGTCAAACAATTTTTTATAGCTTCCTTCACGTCGCATCAGCTCATCATGTGTACCCATTTCAGCAATTTGACCGTTTTCAATAAGAACAATTCGATCTGCATGGGTAATTGTTGACAGGCGATGGGCAACGATGAAGGTCGTGCGATCCCGCGCCAGCGTTTCCAATGCCTCTTGAATATAGTGCTCGCTTTCTAAATCCAAGGCAGAAGTGGCTTCATCAAAAATAAGGATCGGGGGATTTTTCAAAAATACACGGGCAATGGCGATCCGCTGCTTTTGTCCACCTGAAAGCTTCACGCCTCGCTCGCCAACCTCTGTCTCATAGCCTTGAGGCAGGTTCATGATAAAATCATGGGCGTTGGCAGCTTTTGCTGCTGCAATCACTTCATCATCCGTTGCATTGGGATTTCCCATTAGAATGTTCATGCGGACCGAATCACTGAACAGAATGTTATCTTGCAGCACCATCCCAATGTTATTTCGAAGACTCCGTACTTGGTAACGACGAATATCCTCTCCATCAATAAGAATTCGACCAGACGATACATCATGAAAACGGGGGATTAAACTAATTAACGTGCTTTTACCTCCGCCACTCATCCCTACAAAGGCAATGGTTTCCCCCTGCTTCACATGTAAATGCACATCTTTTAAGGCTGGACGTTCTTCTTCTTCATAATAAAAAGATACATGATCGAACGTTACCTCACCACGTGCTCGCTTCAGTTCTTTTGCCCTCTCTTCATCCGTAATGTCGTACTTCTCATCAACAAATTCAAATACACGATCCATGGAAGCAATTGCTTGTGTAAGAGTTGTCGATGAATTCACTAAGCGACGCAATGGATTATACAATCGCTCCATGTAGAGAACAAACGCAGTCATTGCTCCCACTTCTAGCTGACCATTGATAACAAAGTATGCTGCAACAAAAATGACAAAGAGAGGTGCGATATCTGTGACTGTGTTAACGACAGCAAATGTTTTCGCATTCCAGCGTGTATGATCAAGAGCCCGATCAAGAAATGTTCCATTCCGCTTTGAAAATTGCGTCTGCTCATAATCCTCTAAAACAAAGCTGCGAATTACACTCATTCCCTGCACGCGTTCATGGAGATGTCCTTGAACATCAGCCAGCGCTTGAGACCGAACACGGGTTAAGTGACGTAGCTTTCCATAAAAAAACTTAATGGAAAATCCATATACGGGAAACATGGAGATAGCGACAAGAGTCAGCCATGCATTCATGTTGAGCATAATGACAATGGCAATAATGATCGTAAACAAGTCTAACCAAATATTCATAAGTCCTGTAATGACAAAATTTTTCGTTTGCTCAACATCATGTATGACCCTTGAAATAATTTCGCCAACCTTCCGATTTGAGTAGAAGCGCAGACTCAGCTTCTGAATGTGGGTAAATAACTGATCGCGAATATCATACAGCACCTTACTTGCAATCCATTGAGCAAAATATTGTCGGTAATATTCAATCGGCGGTCGAATAACGACAAAAATAAAAAACATCGCCCCCATAATCGTAAGCAACGATGAAATCTTATCAGACTCCGTCATTCCCTCTGCAAAAATAATGTCATCAATAACATATGCAAGCACAAGCGGGAGCATAAGAGGAATACCAAATTTTAATATACCAATAAATATGGTTATCGCAATTTGCTTTCTGTACGGTTTAACAAACTGCAAGTAACGCTTCACACTATCCAGTTTGCTCACCACCTTTATTTTAAATAGTTATTGCTCTGCATTTTCTCTACCCTTATGTAAAAATTTGTAGGATATGCATAAAAGGAAGAAGCCTGTACCTACCAGGCTTCTTTCTTATCGATATTGTAGAAACCGTTCATACCAGCTTTCTACAAACTGAGGTGCGAACGGACCCTTCCGTTGATGGATCCATGAAATAAGTTCATCTACACTTCGTTGCAAGATCTGATCCACTTCAGGTGGATAGTTCATAATTTTCCTGTGTAGATCATATTCATCTTCATCTAAGAGCTTAAAGGTCATATCTGGGAATACTTTAATATCGAGATCATAGTCAATGTATTTTAGCGCTTCCTCATCCCATGTAAAAGGGGAACCTAGGTTACAGTAAAAGTAAATTCCGTCTGCGCGTATCATACCAATCGTGTTAAACCACTGCTCTGCATCAAAGTAACATATGGCTGGTTCACGCGTTCGCCAATGTCTTCCATCTGATTCCTTCACAAGAATCCGGTCATTCCCTCCAATGACAACCTTTGACGTCCCTTTAAGCACAATTGTTTCTTCCCAAATGCGATGAATAGATCCATTATGTTTGTAGCTGTGGATCTGAATTTTACTGCCTACTTTGGGAAAATTCATAACCTTCTCCTTTCTATTCAATTTTTCGGACGTCAGGAAACGGACAACAAAAGCTTCTACCCTTTTGCATCCGTACACTAACTTGTTTACACTATGTGACTCTTTACTTTTCACAACGATCTATCGTTACTATTATACCTTGTATCAAATATTTTTGAAACGGTAAGAGCCTGCTCGTTCAAACTTGCATGTTTTCTTCATATGTATTCTCCATTCTTCTTCATTCTAAACGAAAACACCCTCTGATTGATTTATCAGAGGGTGTTTTCATTTTCTAACAGCAATTAGCTGTTAGCATTGTTTTGTTGTTGTGTTGCATTGGTTGTAGCTTGTTGCTTTTTCGCAGCAGATTGCTGGTTCTGTTGACGAACCTCTTGTGCATTGGTCTCACTAGCAAATTCAGTGTTGTAGCTTTGACCTTGTGCAGAAGCTGCATTTTGTTGGCGCACTTTTTGAGCGTTTGTTTTAGACGCTTGTGGTTGTTGATTTTGTTGTTGGTTGTTCATTTTTTATCACCTCCACAATCATTAAAGTAACCAGGAGGTAAAGTTATTATCCAAAAAATTTTAAGTTAATAAGGAAATCCCGCCATCTACAATCAACGTTTGTCCTCGTATCATTTTCGCTTCCTTAGAAAGTAAAAAAAGGACAGCATTCGCTAAGTCTTCAGGTTCAACGACCCGTCCTGCTGGAGTTCGCTTCGCTGCGTCTTCTAAAAGCTCTTCCCTGTTTGGAAAGTGAGTTAAAGCATCTGTGTCAACAGCACCGCCAGAAACAGCATTAACAACGATATTTTTTGGCGCTAATTCTACAGCCAAATAACGAGTCAGTGCTTCAACGGCTGCCTTTGAGACCCCAACGGTTGTGTAATTTTTCAAATAACGAATCGAACCAAGGGAGCTTAAGCTCACAATATGGCCACCTCCCGTTTTTTCCATCCGCTTTGCCGCTTCTTGGGCACAAAACAGCAGCGCTTTGCTATTAATATCCATTGTCCAATTCCAATGGCTTTCTTCAAGCTCCATTAATGGGCGCAGAACGCCAGAAGCTGCGTTATTTACTAAAACATCCAAACGACCGTATGTATGATCAATTTCTTCAAACATTTCTTTAATTTTCTCAGGCTTTCCAACATTCGCCTTTACCACAAGAGCCTTGGCTCCGAGCTTCTCAATTTCTGCTGCTGTATCTAATGCGGCCTGCTTGCTGCGGGCGTAGTTAATCACAAGGTCATACCCCTTTTCTGCCAGACGAAGAGCAATTTGTTTCCCAATTCCCCGGCTACTTCCTGTGACAAGGGCTACTTTACGTTCCATTTACTTTTCCTCCTTTGTTTCGGCTAAACCTCCTTTATTATATCGTATAGCGACAAGCGAGAACAGAAACACTAAGGTCACGATACCGTTAGGAGGCATGCAAATGTATGTAGGTCGAGACATGACTGAACTCTCTATGAAGCCAAAACAGGCGTGGACCAATAAGGAGCTTGCTTTTTTTCACCATAGCCTGCAACAAATGACGCCCTATTTAAATGCAGAAGGAACAACCATTCATCGCGAAATCATTCAGGAGATCGAACATCGGGGCGGATTAAAAAAAGAAGCGACACCGGTACTAGGTACAAAAGAACAGTACGATTAAGGAATAAGCTGCCATTGCTTATTCTTTTTTTCATAGGTTTTTTCGAAACATTCGGTTAAAATGGAAGGCGAAGACCGTATTTAGGAGTGTATATTCAAATGATAAAACCTTCAAAGAAACTGCAATTTTTGGCTGCGAGTGTCTTTACTGATTTAGCCTTAAAAAAAGCAGAAAAGCTTCACCAAGGAGCTGATCTCATCGATTTAAGTATCGGTAGCCCTGATCTTCCACCACCTACTTTTGTGAAGGAAGCGCTAGTCAGTGGGGTTCAAAATGATCATGAATATGGCTATGCGATTACGAGTGTTCCTACCTTCTCTGAAGCGGTAGCCGATTTTTATCGAAGACGTTATCATGTCTCTCTTGAAAGTCATAACATACTTCAGTTAATGGGCTCTCAGGACGGGCTAGCGCATATTGCAACAGCTTATCTTGATCCAGGAGACATTTTACTTGCTCCTGATCCTGGATACCCCATTTATGCTGCTAGTGCGCATCTTGCAGGTGCAGAATTATTTACGTTCCCCCTAAATGAAGAAAATCAGTTTATGTTTGATGTAAACAAATTGCCTGATGACATCAAAAAACGGGCAAAAATCATGATTACCAATTACCCTGGAAATCCAACAGCCGCTCTCGCAACAAAGGATTATTTTGAAACGCTTGTCCAGTTTGGTATTGAAAATGATATCCTTATCATTCATGATTTTGCTTACTCTGAGCTGCTTTTTGATGGAAACGAACCAATAAGCATCCTGACAACCCCTGGAGCAACAAAAACAGCCGTTGAATTCAATTCGATGTCAAAAAGCTTTAACATGGCTGGGGCTCGAATTGGCTATGTTGTTGGAAATGAAAAGCTTCTTGAGCCATTAGCGGTCGTCAAATCTCATATGGACTACGGTGTATTTCGGCCTGTTCAATTTGCAGCCATTGAAGCATTAACCAATGGTGACACTTTCCTATCCAGCCAACAGCATTTGTATCAATCAAGAAGAGATACTCTTGTTCGTGCGTTAAATGACGTTGGCTGGCCTGTTCGCAGTCCTGGAGGTGGCATGTTTGTTTGGGCGAAAGTTCCTGAAGGCTATACATCCATGGAATTTGTGTTAAAAGCATTAGATGCCGGTGTCATCGTTACACCAGGTCATGCTTTTGGCTTCGAGGGAGAAGGCTATGTTCGAATTGCCCTCGTTCAGGATGAGCCTGTTTTAAAAGCAGCTGCCAAACGTTTTAAGCCATTACTTTAATTCAAAAACAAAAACGAGGAGTGATGTACATGAAAGCTGTAATTTATGAACAATACGGTGAACCAGATGTGTTAAAAACTGCAAATCTAGACAAACCGACCCTTAAAGCAGGTGAGGTTCTTGTTAAAGTGGGAGCGAGCGGAATCAACCCTGTTGATACTTACTTTCGCAAAGGGATTCGTCCAGTCGAGCAATTTCCTTATATTCCCCATTTTGATGTGGCAGGAGAAATTGTTGAAGTTGGTGAAGCTGTGGCGGATTGGAAGGTTGGAGACCGTATTTGGGCAACAAACGCAAAGCATGCTTCGGCTGAATTTGTTGCGATCCCCTCAGAAATCGTTTTTCCGTTACCAAATGATGTTTCCTATGAAGAAGGTGCAGCGCTAGCCATGGCGTTTGTGACCGCCCATCTATCACTCTTCAAACGGGGCCAGCTTCAAAAGGGTGAGTCTGTCCTTATTTACGGAGCAGCCGGAGCGGTCGGTCATGCTGCGGTCCAATTGGCTAAATCAGCGGGGGCCTTTGTCATTGCTACTGCTGGTAATAAAGAGAAAGGCGATATTGCCAAGAAAGCGGGGGCAGATGAGGTTATTTTTTACAAAGACGAAAACGTTGTCGATCGTGTGATGGAAAT
>NZ_ANNK01000141.1 GCF_000334155.1 Halalkalibacterium ligniniphilum
GTTGTTGGAAATGAAAAGCTTCTTGAGCCATTAGCGGTCGTCAAATCTCATATGGACTACGGTGTATTTCGGCCTGTTCAATTTGCAGCCATTGAAGCATTAACCAATGGTGACACTTTCCTATCCAGCCAACAGCATTTGTATCAATCAAGAAGAGATACTCTTGTTCGTGCGTTAAATGACGTTGGCTGGCCTGTTCGCAGTCCTGGAGGTGGCATGTTTGTTTGGGCGAAAGTTCCTGAAGGCTATACATCCATGGAATTTGTGTTAAAAGCATTAGATGCCGGTGTCATCGTTACACCAGGTCATGCTTTTGGCTTCGAGGGAGAAGGCTATGTTCGAATTGCCCTCGTTCAGGATGAGCCTGTTTTAAAAGCAGCTGCCAAACGTTTTAAGCCATTACTTTAATTCAAAAACAAAAACGAGGAGTGATGTACATGAAAGCTGTAATTTATGAACAATACGGTGAACCAGATGTGTTAAAAACTGCAAATCTAGACAAACCGACCCTTAAAGCAGGTGAGGTTCTTGTTAAAGTGGGAGCGAGCGGAATCAACCCTGTTGATACTTACTTTCGCAAAGGGATTCGTCCAGTCGAGCAATTTCCTTATATTCCCCATTTTGATGTGGCAGGAGAAATTGTTGAAGTTGGTGAAGCTGTGGCGGATTGGAAGGTTGGAGACCGTATTTGGGCAACAAACGCAAAGCATGCTTCGGCTGAATTTGTTGCGATCCCCTCAGAAATCGTTTTTCCGTTACCAAATGATGTTTCCTATGAAGAAGGTGCAGCGCTAGCCATGGCGTTTGTGACCGCCCATCTATCACTCTTCAAACGGGGCCAGCTTCAAAAGGGTGAGTCTGTCCTTATTTACGGAGCAGCCGGAGCGGTCGGTCATGCTGCGGTCCAATTGGCTAAATCAGCGGGGGCCTTTGTCATTGCTACTGCTGGTAATAAAGAGAAAGGCGATATTGCCAAGAAAGCGGGGGCAGATGAGGTTATTTTTTACAAAGACGAAAACGTTGTCGATCGTGTGATGGAAATAACAGCTAAAAAAGGTGTTCCACTTATCCTCGACATGTCCTTAAGTGAAAACATGGAACAAGATTTTGAAATGCTTGCCTTCTCTGGACGGATTGTTGCCATCGGCTCTCCCGTTAATAACACACCTCCACTCCTATGGCGTCAATTGAACATCAAGCACGCAGCGTTGCTCGGCGTTCTACTGTTTTCAGCCCCATCCGCCCTTTTACAAGAAGCTGGTTTTGCCATTTCAAAAGGACTTCAAGAGGGGCTTTACTCTGCTCATCTCGGTAAAGTGTTCTCATTTGAACAAGCAAAGGATGCACATGCTGCCCTTGAAGCAAAAACATATAACGGTAGCATCGTTCTCATTCCGTAAAATGATTATTTACCTTCCTACTTGCACAAACTAGCCTAAAACGGTTTGTTCAGGAGGGATAGGTATGAAGAAAGAATCGTACTACGTCAATTTAAATCCAATTAGTATGGATACCCTTAGCCCGACACCAGCAAATGACGGTCAAACGATCGAATATGAAATTGAGGTTACACCTGACGAGAAGAAAGCATTAGAGGATTTGCTTCATGATGTTCAAGCCCATGATATGGAGCTTGGGAATATGTTTACATTCCGTCATTTTGATGATTTAACTGGTGACAGTGATAGAAATGAATACCAAAGAGGTCTTAATGACATTTTTGAAGCGATCTATCAATATGGAACAAATGAAACAAAACAAAAACTTGACGAAATTCATCTCATTAACGATGATCAATAAATAAACCTGTGAAAAGGAGGCTGGGGCAAAAGAGTTTAATCCGAATGTCATGATCGTTGATGCATAGCATTCGCTTCGGAAATATAATTCGCTTTCCGCGGGTGGCTGGTGAGCCTCCTCGTGCTTTTTGCACTGTGGGGTCTCACCCTTGCCTTTGATCCCTACGTATTTTTCCTCCGCTAAGGTTGTGCATTGTTCGTCCCAGCCTCTCCTTTTTTAAAAGTTTGCTCTTGATTGACCGCCATCGACATTGATGGTGGCCCCAACAACCCAGCTCGCTTTCTGAGATGCCAGAAAAACGACGACATTTGCAATTTCCTCAACGGTTCCAAACCGACCTGCGGGGATTTCCTCTTCAACAAAACGGTTGATTTTGTCTGGATTTTCCTTTAGCCGGCGTTGCCAATTCCCCGTTGGATGTAAAATCGAGCCTGGTGCAACACCATTGACACGAATTCCATCTTTAATCCCTTCATCAGCTAGTGCCTTCGTAAAGCTAATCATCGCTGCCTTTGAGCTATTGTAGGTCGGCTTTCCTCCTGATTCTCGTCCAAAAATTGATGATATATTTATTATGGCCCCAGACTGCTTCTCTTTCATGATTGGAAGGACAAGCTTACTAAAATGAACAGCAGAAAAATAGTTTAATGCAAAAGCGTCTTCAAAGGTACGCATGTCTGTATCGGCAATCTTGCCTCCATTGCTTCCACCTGCATTATTAATGAGGACATCAACCGTTCCAAAATGGTTGAGAACTATTTTGAAGGCTTGCTGGCGCTCCTTTTCAACTGTGACGTCAGCTTGAACCGTGAATACATCCCCAAGCTCATTTTTCGCTTTTTCTAAGCCTTCTCCCCCGCGGGCAAGTATGGCAACCTGCGCTCCCTCTTCAGTAAAAGCTTTCGCAATACCTAAGCCGATTCCTTTCGAACCGCCAGTAATTAGCACGACTTTTCCGTTTAATTGCAAATCCATTTGTTCTCAACCCTTTCCATTAAACATTTGCAGCAATTATTTTTTGATGAGAGACTGGAAACGGATAGTCCTCAATTTCTTGGCGACTGACCCATTTCACACCGTCTTCCTCCTGAACCATCCCATCAACAATCATTCCTTCGTACACATGTATATTCCAAATTAAATGGGAGAAAATATGTTCAACTGTTTGAACATGCGCACCAATTTTTACCGTAAGATTAAACGTCTTTCTAAAATAGTGAATGAGCTCTTCTTTTTCCTTTTCAAGGCTTGTCGTCTCTTCGTTTGGAAATTGCCATAGCTTGGCGAGTAGCCCTGTATCTGGACGTCGCTGAATGAGTACTTTCCCTTCCTCATTACGGAG
>NZ_ANNK01000142.1 GCF_000334155.1 Halalkalibacterium ligniniphilum
TCCGCTAAGGTTGTGCATTGTTCGTCCCAGCCTCTCCTTTTTTAAAAGTTTGCTCTTGATTGACCGCCATCGACATTGATGGTGGCCCCAACAACCCAGCTCGCTTTCTGAGATGCCAGAAAAACGACGACATTTGCAATTTCCTCAACGGTTCCAAACCGACCTGCGGGGATTTCCTCTTCAACAAAACGGTTGATTTTGTCTGGATTTTCCTTTAGCCGGCGTTGCCAATTCCCCGTTGGATGTAAAATCGAGCCTGGTGCAACACCATTGACACGAATTCCATCTTTAATCCCTTCATCAGCTAGTGCCTTCGTAAAGCTAATCATCGCTGCCTTTGAGCTATTGTAGGTCGGCTTTCCTCCTGATTCTCGTCCAAAAATTGATGATATATTTATTATGGCCCCAGACTGCTTCTCTTTCATGATTGGAAGGACAAGCTTACTAAAATGAACAGCAGAAAAATAGTTTAATGCAAAAGCGTCTTCAAAGGTACGCATGTCTGTATCGGCAATCTTGCCTCCATTGCTTCCACCTGCATTATTAATGAGGACATCAACCGTTCCAAAATGGTTGAGAACTATTTTGAAGGCTTGCTGGCGCTCCTTTTCAACTGTGACGTCAGCTTGAACCGTGAATACATCCCCAAGCTCATTTTTCGCTTTTTCTAAGCCTTCTCCCCCGCGGGCAAGTATGGCAACCTGCGCTCCCTCTTCAGTAAAAGCTTTCGCAATACCTAAGCCGATTCCTTTCGAACCGCCAGTAATTAGCACGACTTTTCCGTTTAATTGCAAATCCATTTGTTCTCAACCCTTTCCATTAAACATTTGCAGCAATTATTTTTTGATGAGAGACTGGAAACGGATAGTCCTCAATTTCTTGGCGACTGACCCATTTCACACCGTCTTCCTCCTGAACCATCCCATCAACAATCATTCCTTCGTACACATGTATATTCCAAATTAAATGGGAGAAAATATGTTCAACTGTTTGAACATGCGCACCAATTTTTACCGTAAGATTAAACGTCTTTCTAAAATAGTGAATGAGCTCTTCTTTTTCCTTTTCAAGGCTTGTCGTCTCTTCGTTTGGAAATTGCCATAGCTTGGCGAGTAGCCCTGTATCTGGACGTCGCTGAATGAGTACTTTCCCTTCCTCATTACGGAGGATAAGTGCAGCAATTTGTTTATGCTTGGGCTTTTGTTTTTTCGCTTTTACTGGCAAGCTTGACTGCATACCGGCTTCATATGCCCGGCAGTGCTCACGAACTGGACAAAGCAGGCAACCAGGTGAAGTGGGGGTACAGACAAGAGCGCCTAGCTCCATTAAGCCTTGATTAAAAAAAGAAGGGTTCTCTTTTGAGATTAATTCGTACAAGATCCCTTCGAAGATCTTTCTTGTTTTTGCTTTTGCAATATCGTCCTCAATCAATAAGATGCGGGACAATACACGCATAACATTCCCGTCGACTGCCGGCTCTGGTTTTCCATAAGCAATACTTAAAATCGCTCCCGCTGTATAGGGTCCGACCCCCTTTAATTTCGAGATTTCTTCTTTCGTGGCTGGGACTTGTCCACCGTAATGCTCCTTCACTTCTCTTACAGCTGTTTGCAAATTCCGAACCCTTGAATAGTAACCAAGCCCTTCCCACGCTTTTAAAACCTTTTCTTCCTCTGCCTCAGCCAATGCATCAATCGTTGGAAAATGACGCATAAATGCTTGAAAATAAGGAATCACTGTATCCACTCTTGTTTGTTGAAGCATAATTTCTGAAACCCAGACACGATAAGGATCTTTATTCTCTCGCCAAGGTAAGTCTCGCTTGTGAGCTTCGAACCAAGAAATAAGATCCTCTTGAAATTTCTCGATGTCAAAATCTCTGAGTTGTTCGTGTGTCACGATTTTTCCCCCTGTCCTTTCCTTTTTTCAAATGCCCAGCAATGGATCTGTTTTGCGCCCCCTTTTATCATCGGTGTAATGCTCCCGAATACTCGGTGCTCTTCTGACTGCCGAAGCTTTTTGATCGCATGATAATGGGAAGCTGTAGGCACTTCAAACATTTCAACATAGAGATGAGGTTGATCAGCCGCAACAAACCATTGAATGTTTGATGCTCCAAACTCCTGTAAAGTCGCTAAAATACGTTCCATCTCTCGTTCATACTCGTCTATTTTTTGTTCTTCTATTTTATATTCCATAAAAATTTGTAGAGGTTGTGGCATTCTCTAACATCCCCTTTTTGTTCTTATCGAAAACGGGTATAAATAAATTATCAAACATGTTAAGATAACTAGAAAAACTTGTACTGTGAGCATAGAAATCTTCGCTCACAATGCTTCATCGAAATAAATCACGATTGTAACGACCTCAAAAACAATAATTGCCATTTAAACTTGCTTGGCTTAGCCAATAATAATGAAAACACCGAAGGAGGCAACAAATCAATGGATACAGGTACCCATGTCGTTATGGGGATTGCGCTTGGTGGGCTGGCTACCCTTGATCCAGTTGTTGCAAATGACCCTGTTATGAAGCAAGCAGTCATGATTGCAGCGATTGTCGGCTCACAAGCACCAGATTTCGATACGGTTTTGAAACTCCGTAATAATGCTGTTTATATTCGAAATCACCGTGGTATTACACATTCGATTCCGGCTCTATTCTTATGGCCCTTACTTATCAGTGGATCGCTTCTTCTTTTTTTTCCTGAAGCGTCTTTTGCCACCTTGTTACTTTGGTCTTTTATTGCCGTATTTTTGCATGTGTTTGTTGATATTTTCAATGCTTATGGGACGCAGGCACTTCGGCCAATAACCAAACGTTGGGTTGCACTTGGCGTGATCAATATTTTTGATCCGTTCATTTTCTTTACACATCTTGGAGCCATTTTCTTATGGCAGCTTGGTCTCGGACCTGCTGAAGCCTTCATAAGCCTATACGTATTGCTTGTCTTCTACTATATATGGCGCATCAAATCAAAAAGAAATGTTGTAAAGCTCGCCCGTCGTCAATTTCCAATTGCTTCTCATATTTTTGTTTCACCCACTTTAAAATGGACGCACTGGCATGTTGTCATCCGAACACCTGATATGCTTTATGTCGCAAAAGCAAGCGACAGTCAGCTACAGTTATACGAGCAGTATCCATTTGAACCGATTCCAGAAACGAAAATTTTAAAGGCAGCGAAAAAAGATGAGAACTTGTCCGCTTTTTTATCTTTCTCACCGACTTATCGCTGGGTTATTAAAGAGACAGATGACATGATCGAAGTTCGCTTTTATGACCTCCGCTACCGCTCAAAAGGTCACTATCCTTTTATTGCGATCGTACAGCTCGATCACAACCTGTCGATCCTGAGCTCTTACACCGGCTGGGTTTATAGTGAGGAAACCTTGCAAAAAAAGCTAGATGTTGTCACTCATACGTAACAGTAGGCACCCCCTTTTTACGGAGCTGCTTTAAGCTAGAAATTGCTTAAACGACATATCCTTTACGTTCCTTAGAAATAACGAAGGCTTTCGCTAAAACGTGGCGAAAGCCAGGTTTTTCTAATGCTTTAGATGCTCATGCTTGTTAAAATGCTTAAACTTTTCTTTCTCTGAGGAATACTTATGCAAATACGGACCATATTGTTTAATCCACTTCCTGACAATTTGTTCAGTCATCTCTAGCCCCTGATATGTGCGACCTGCTTTGGCACGTGTTGCTTCAAAATCCTCCCATAGTCCTTCCACCCATGTGCGTGCCTGTCCATAGGTTAAGTTCTTGTTAAGCAATAACAGCTCATTTGCCAACCGCTCAAATCGTTCTTCCATTAAGGACTACCTCCTTTGACAACAATTATCTAACATAACATCACTTCTTCACTCCATACTAAAAGAGAACCGATTTAGAAAGGAGGGTTTCACCAATGAGAAATAAAGAAAAAGGCTTTCCAAATCGGATTTCATTATCAGGAGAACCGCGCGCTAAAGAAATGTACGCATCAAAACGTGCCGATGGTTCAACGAACACACATCCAACAGAGCGAATGTTTCAATCAAATGAATCACGAAAGTAATGAACTTGAGTGTGTCGTTCGTGTCGAAACAACGATCATTTTGGAGGTGCCACTATGGGTAAGGAGAGAAAAAATTTCCCGTATCAGGATCCATTCCAATCACCAAGAGCAAATCCAAAGCATGCATTCCAGCAAGTAAATGGTGAAACCCAACAAAGCCTGCATAATCATGTATTAGCCGTTGAAACACGTAAGCGTTCTTAAGTTTCTTACCGAATCAACAGAAGGGAAGTGACTTCTTCTGTTGATTCAGTTTATTTTTTTTCCTAATAACGAGATCGGAACAGCTTCTAATGACGTTTGATTGTTTCGGTACCCCCAAGCAAATCGTCCATTCATATATGATATTTGAAAGGTTTCATCTCCATCAAGAATTGAATAGGTGGCACCTGGTTGAAAATCCTCAGGGTTTAACAAATAGGCTTGTGCCATTAGCATTCGTCGCTCGTAGACAGCAAACTCATTCGTTCTTCCTAGCTGCTCTGCTTTCTTTGCTTTTTCATTTAAACGACCAATTTCTGTACGTAGCTCAAACTCACTCATCTCGCTAAATCGCTTCTCTTCCATACGTTCTTTCATTCCTCTCTCTTTTTATTTATTCATTCTCTTTTTCTAAACGACTCAAATATTGTTCGATTAAATGCAGGGGAAAGCCTTTACGATAGAGCGTTTGTTTTACACGTTGAAGAAGCTCCCACCCTTTTAATTTGCCTTGATATTTTCGCCATGCTTTTTCACCTTGAAGGCATAATGCCTCCCATTCTTCATTTTCATCGATCTCTAAGTTGACTTGCTCCATAGCCGATTCAATGACGGAATATGAAAACCCTTTTTGAAGCAGCCGATTTCCAAGCTTTCGCTTAAACACAGCTGCTGAATCTTTAGTTGACCGTTGACTCTGCTTTTCAATCCACTTCTTTAAAAATTCTTTTTGCTCCTCATGGGAATATGCGCTCAAGGCTTCTTCAATAAACGTCTCGCCTACCCCTTTCGCCTTTAGTTCTTGCTTTAGAAGCTGGGGTCCCTTTGACGTCGTTTTTTGCTTTGTATGAACATATGCTTTGGCAAAGGCACGATCATTGACTAAATTTTGCATTTTAAGCCTTTCAATCACCTCATCGATGATCGGCTGCTCGCGCCCTTTTTCCAGCAAATAATTTTTTATTTCTTTTTCTGACCGCATTCGAAAGGACAAATAATTCAGGCATAGGTGAAAAGCCTTCATTATTTCATCATCATAAATGATGCGATCAAGTTCATTCTTTTCAATTTCAAGCCCCTTTTTTAGCCCTCGCTTGACTAAAACATTTTGGTCCACGCTAAAGCCATATTCTTCTCCATTCCCTCGGTCAACATACACATTAAACCGTTCATTATTTCGTTTTTGTATAACAATTCGTGTAATTTTAACCATGGTTCAGGGTCCCCTTTAATAAATCTCCTCTTCATCATAGCACGTAAGGACATGTTCAAAAAAGAAGGGGGATTATTGAATAGCCTTTTTCCGTTTTTCAATGACTTAAGTTAGCTTATTATGGGTATAGGGACACAAGCTTTTAAAGGGAAAGCTTTTTTCTTTCTTATCTACGAAGGATCTCATCATTACGGAGGTATGACTATGAAAATTGCGATTTCAGGCGGCTCAGGATTTATAGGTACAAAATTATCCGATGTTCTTATCGACGAAGGACATGAGGTCTTTATTTTAACAAGAAGCTTAGCAGGAAAAGAAAACAAAGAACGGCTCACCTTTGTTAAATGGCTTACAGATGGTGCTCAACCTGCGCTTGAGCTAGAGGGAATTGATGCAATTGTGAACCTTGCGGGTGAATCGATTGGGGATGGGCGCTGGACGAAAGAGCGGAAGAAGCAAATTTTGCAAAGTCGAATTGATGCAACAAACGCTGTCATTGACCTGATTTCAACATTAAAGAAAAAACCAGAAGTAATCGTTAACGCTTCAGCTATTGGTTATTACGGAAATTCTGAGACAGAAACATTTACTGAACAATCAAATCCAGTCAATCAAGGCTTTTTAGCAACCGTGGTTAAGCGTTGGGAGGAAACTGCGTCAAGGGCAGCCGAATACGGTGTTCGAACCGTTTATACACGAATTGGAATTGTTCTTCACAAAGAGGAGGGGGCACTCCCGCGAATGCTTCTTCCATATAAAATACTTGTGGGAGGGACCATTGGTTCAGGCAAACAATGGCTTTCTTGGATTCATATTGACGATGTGATTGGGATGATGCTCTTTGCTCTGAAAGAACCTTCAATCGAAGGTCCCTTCAATCTAACAGCGCCAAATCCGGTTCAAATGAAGCCCTTCGGTAAAGCCCTTGCAGATGTCACGAACCGTCCTCATTGGGCTCCCGCTCCAGCAATAGCATTAAAAATTATGTTAGGAGAAATGAGTACCCTTGTCTTGGATGGACAAAGGGTATTACCTGAAATCGCAAAAAAGATGGCGTATCCTTATAAATTTCAAGAGCTAAAGCCAGCCCTTGAAAACCTGCTTAAAAAGTAACGAGCCTTAACAAAAATTTCATAAAAATTTTTTTGAAAAACCATTTCTTTTTTGGAAGAAAAAAAGTATTATATAAAAGGATTAACGAGCATCTACGTGCAATATTAAATAATAATGAATTTTTTTACTGTATTCAGCTAAAAATTAAGGATTATCAGGTAATTTAAAATTATATAAGCTTTGGGAAGGCAATTGGTGCGCCACCAGCTTGACTGGTTCTAGTGGGTTCGATTCCCACCCCGAATTTGATATGCACGTTTATTAAATTCGAGGGTGGAACGACACATCTGCCCTCATAAGGAGGGCTTTTTATGATCTTGAAAAAGCGCGATGTCGCCGATTCCCATGCTCTATATGAGCTTATGATTGATCCGTCTGTTTTTCCATTTGTTCGTCAGAAGGCCTATTCTTATGAGGAATTTGTTTTCCTGACAAAACAGACAATTGAGGCTGAAGAACGGGGCGAACTTATTTCTCGCACCATTTTAGATGAATGGAACAACCCAATTGGAACCATTAATCTTTTTGATATTAATGAAAATAGTGGGTTTTTAGGTACTTGGATTGGAAAGCCCTACTTTGGAAAAGGCTATAACAAGCTTGCAAAAGATGCCTTCTTCGAGGAATTGTTTTTCTATTGCGATATTCAAACGGTATTTATGCGAATTCGAAAAGAAAACATCCGCTCCATTAAGGCTGCAAGTAAACTTCCATACACCACCCTTGCTAACGAGCTGCGCTCTGACATTTACGAGAAGATTAATCAGCATGGTGAAGTGTACGACCTTTTTCAAATTGAAAAAGACCAATATCACCTTTACCTCATGCGCAGTGAACAACAAGAAATCGTTGAAGCAAAAGAAGCTTAATGTTATTGACATATTTTTCTTATCCATTGCCCACACTATGGTTATTACCGTATGAAAGTGAGGGTGCATAATTGGAAAGGAAAAAACATCGAGCGCAAGAAGAAAAAAAGTGGTTAAAAAAGGCACAGGAAGTACGCTATGCTTCCGACTTTAAAAGAGCGGATCGAGCTGCTCGCAACGCCAAAATCTAACATGCATGGCCCTTCTGCAAAAGGTTAAAGTAAGCATGGAAGACAATGATTTTACGTCTTCTTTTGATTTACCGAACCTAAGGAGGCATCTATTCATGGCCAAAAAAAGAAAAAACCAGCAACAGCAAGCGATGCAGGATGTTCAATACCAAGCGGAAATAGCAGACGCAGATGATTTAGAAGCACAAGCTCGTTCAAAGGCTGCTGATCAACGGGTTAAAAAGCGCCAAAAAAAGAAATAAAGCATATAAATGAGAGTCAGGTTCACAATCCACGAACCTGACTCTCATTTTTTTTAAAAAAGTTCTCTCTCTTTTTTATTGTTCTCCATCCTTTTCTTGAGAAGCCGCAAACCTTTGTCACGGCAAGGGTTTTTACTGTTTTTACCAGGTTTCTTTTATTGGTGGATTTTTTCAATTTGTTTGAAAACTTAACAATACAGTAGCATTCCATAAGAGCAACGTCCTTACCGAGTGTTATCCGTTCTTACGCCTTCTAAGCCCCATTTATCATCAATAACCTCGTTTGCGTAAACAACATAAAGCCCTATATCATGAAATAGTACTTATCAATCACAGCAGATTAGCCAAACAAAATGATTTTTGCCGTTTGATAAATTTTATTTTGGTTATTAATTAAAAAAGTATCCAGAAGGAGGAATTACCATTAATAGTCAAATCGCAACTGCCCCTCCAAGAACACTTGACACAGTTACCTTTGAAAAACCATCTGTTGAAGACGGTGCAGCAATGTGGGAATTGGTAAACAATTCAACTCTTGATACGAACTCCCCTTATAAATACATCATGATGTGTGAGTTCTTTGCTGAAACATGTGTTGTCGCAAAGGAAAATAATAAAGTTGTTGGCTTTGTCACCGCGTTTATCCCTCCAGAACGCCAAGATGCCGTCTTCGTATGGCAAATTGGTGTTGATTCTTCACAAAGGGGAAAAGGATTAGCTTCACGGCTTTTAGAGGAGTTAATTAATCGCGAAGGCTGCTCTAATGTTCGCTATGTTGAAGCAACTGTCACCCCTTCAAACAAAGCTTCACAATCCTTATTCCGAAAGCTTGCGCGCACTCATCATACAAAGTGTAAAGTAACCGAGTGCTTCTCGAAAGATTTGTTCCCTGGTGACGAACATGAGGAAGAATTGAATTTTCGAATCGGACCATTAAAAAAATAAAAATGAATGTCTTAACTTTAAAGTTTGAAGGATAGAAAATAGGGTATTGTACAATCGTCGAAATACCCATACCTAGTATGTGTATGTAATTTTAAAGGAGGAGTAAACGACAAGATGAATAACTCACTAACGGATATGAAAATATTTGAACAGTTAGAATCAGAGGTTCGTAGTTACTGCAGAAGTTTTCCAACGGTCTTTACAAAAGCCAAAGGCTACAAAATGTGGGACGAAAAGGGTAAAGAGTATATTGATTTTTTCTCAGGTGCTGGCGCTCTAAATTACGGACATAATGACGAGATGATGAAGAAAAAGCTAATTGAATATATCATGGATGACGGAATTGCCCATTCTCTTGATCTGGCAACTGTACCTAAGGCGGAATTTCTCAAAAAATTCAAAGAGGTGATTCTTAAACCTCGAGGCCTTGATTATAAAGTGATGTTCCCAGGTCCTACTGGAACAAATACTGTTGAAAGTGCATTAAAGCTAGCTCGAAAAGTAACCGGACGTACGGATATCATCAGCTTTACAAATGGCTTTCACGGAATGACGATTGGTTCATTATCCGTTACTGGAAATGCATTTAAGCGCAAAGGCGCAGGTATCCCGCTTACAAACGTTGTAACGATGCCATATGACAATTTCATTAATGAAGATCTTCATTCATTAGATTACCTTGAACGTTTTCTTGAGGATGGAGGAAGTGGTGTCGATATTCCTGCAGCGATGATTCTTGAAACGGTTCAAGGAGAAGGCGGAATTAATGCCGCTCGCATGGAGTGGTTACAGCGTATCGAAAAAATTTGTAAGCGTTGGGGCATTCTTCTTATCATCGACGATGTGCAAGCAGGCATCGGACGGACTGGAACCTTTTTCAGCTTCGAAAAAGCTGGCATTAAACCTGATATTGTTTGTTTATCAAAATCAATCGGTGGGTATGGGTTACCACTTGCGATTACATTGTTCCGTCCTGAGCTTGATATTTGGGCGCCAGGTGAACACAACGGAACTTTCCGTGGTAATAACCACGCATTCGTTACAGCCACTGCTGCTCTTTCCTACTGGGAAGATGATCGCCTAGAAAAATCCGTCCAAGAGAAGTCTGATAGAATTTACAAATTCTTGGAGAACATTGTAAAAACGTACCCTGAAATTAAAGGTGAAGTACGAGGCAGAGGTTTTATGGTTGGAATCATGTCTGAGGTTGAAGGCTTCGCATCAAAGGTGGCAGCAGAAGCATTTAAGCGTGGCTTAATCATGGAGACATCTGGCCCAGATGATGAAGTATTTAAACTATTCCCTCCCCTAATTATTGATAATGAGGGGCTTGAAAAAGGCCTTGAAATCCTAGAGGAAAGTGTAAAAAGTATTTTAAAAGCAAAAGAACCAGTTGCACAATAATTCGTCATTCACAAGGAGGCAAACAACATGAAAGTCGTTGCATTAAATGATATTATCGGTACAGACCAAGAAGTGAAGGCAGACAACTGGACGAGTCGCCGTCTACTTCTAAAAAAAGATGGCATGGGCTACTCTGTCCATGACACGATTATCAAAGCAGGTACAGAAACACACATTTGGTACCAAAACCACCTAGAAGCGGTATACTGTATCGAAGGTGAAGGTGAAGTAGAAACATTAAAGGACGGGAAGGTCTGGCCAATCAAGAAAAATGAAATTTATGCTTTAGATGAACATGACGAACACCTACTTCGTGCAAAAACAGATATGCGCATGGTATGCGTGTTTAACCCACCCATCACCGGAACTGAAACTCACGATGAAAACGGAGTATACCCAGTTGTAGAAGATGAATAATTACGACAAAGCCACGGTTCTCAGAAATCGTGGCTTTGTCGTATGGCTTTTTTTCTTCTGTCAAAAAGAGGGCAATACCTTATTTTCCTCGTGGGAAGAGCCCAGCAGCTCATAATGGTTTCTGGTTAATCTTTGCTTCAAAGCTTTATAAAGTTAATAGATTAGTGAATGAGAACTTGTTTAAATTGAAGGTCCTCTTTTCGTAAGCCTAGCTTGCCTAAAAATTCAAAAACATCATCAAATGTAGGGACAGAATAACTTGATTGACACATATAAGAGGCCTTCTCTATATTCGCAATAAACTGTTCACGATCTTTCATCTCTTTTTCAAATGTCCAGATCAGCTTAATCATTTCTTCATCCTTTTCAAATGAAACGACACCGTTGCTTTCATTAAAATAAACAATTAATGGCACATGTGTGTAGGGATGCAAGAAATGCGCTTTGTAAAGCTTCATTCGACCACTCCTTCCTACATCCTTTTTTACATACTATACGAAATGAAGAAGAAGAAGCAAGGCGAATGACTTAGTAGAATCATTGATTTTTCTTAGCAGATGATTATTTCTCCACCAACTCAAGATTAAGCGGGATCATGAAACGTGGTATAATTCTTTATGGAGTTTCAAACAAAGGAGGGATTGTCTTGTCACATTTTCAACCGATGAAAAACCCTGTGTAACCGTCAAGTAGTTCTGAACACATTTTGCTCATTAATTTTGAACACTTTTCGCTTGAAATAAAGACTCTCGATACTTAATTCTATGACTGGCTCCATCAAAGTGAACAACTTCAGAGCGATGGAGAAGGCGATCTAAAATCGCCGTTGTTATTCCTTTGTCTCCTATTAATTCACCCCATTCCTCTGGTCCTTTATTTGATGTAAGAATAATAGAACTTCGTTCATAAAGATGATTAATTAGATGGAAAAAGAGATTAGCTTCATTTTGATCCATGGCCATATACATAAGATCATCAATTATTATCAGATCAGCTTCTCTAATTCTCTTCATTTTTAGTTGAGATTTACGGAGGTACTCCTCACTTTTTAATAGAGGGATTAATTCTCCCATGGACACAAATGACACACGGTGTCCTTTATGAATAGCTTCTAACCCAATCCCAATAGCTATATGCGTTTTGCCAACACCTGGTGGCCCTAAAAATATTAGATTAAAAGATTCATCAAGCCAAGAGAGCTCTTGGAGCTGTCTTAATTGTCTCTTACTAAGTGATGGCAATTCCTTAAGATCAAACTCATCAAGACTTTTTTGATAAGGGAACTTTGCCCACTTCAAGTGTTTTTCGATCATCTTTTCTTCTCGACGATTTTCCTCATAAGAAAGTATTTCCCGAAGAAACTCTTGATAGGTCCATGAGTGTGACTCTGCTTTCCGCAAAAAAGAAGGCAGCTCCTTAGATGTTTCGGACATTCTTAAATGATGCAGTTGTCTTTGTAAACTCTCTACTGAGTATTCCAACTTACACACCTCCTAAAATCTTAAGATAACCATCTAGTTCTCTAACCAATGCTTTTTCTTTGTAGTAAGTGGAGGACATTTCTACAATTGGAATATCAGTTGAGGGTATAATACTCTCTTGATCTTGAATCCTCGCTAAATGTCTAACAACATCATGAAAATCATTAGCACTCCATAAGGTCTGTTTAATACAAATTTCTAAGGCAGATTCAGTAAATGGTTCAAAGTTCTTTACTGCTCTGCTTAAAATCTGTAACTGATCTCGCAAGTATCTCGGATATCGCTTTTCAACTTCTTCAAGAAATAGTTGAATCTTTTTCTGATCATCAAAAGAAGCTTTTATCGTTTCCATATATGCTTGTATACCTTTTGACTTATCTCTTGAATGATCCGAGTTCTTTATCAGCTGCCCTTTTCTTCTTGAAAGAGGATGGGTAGCTAATAGTTTACCTCCAGGATTCTTTTCGATAATCAGTTCTTCCTTATCAATTCGAATATAAACGGTATTATCTCCCTGTGGTTTATAAGTTCCAAGTGGTAGCGAGTAACGATTCGATTGAAATTTGATAATATTGTCCTTATGGACAGTTCTTGTTATACTTGTTCCATGGTTACTCTCGAAAGAGAGTAGGGAGGAGACTTCTCGTAAGTGTGGCTTTTCCAGGGCAAACACTTCGATAGGTCTCTGTTTTATTGTGTTATGTACTTGATAGTTTCCTTTTCTATCAAGCCAAGCTAAACATTGCTCATTCCAAGTCTCTAGCTGATGATACACTCGATTTTTCGCAAAGTTTCTTTTAATGAATTTCACCACATTTTCAATCTTACCTTTAGTTTCTGGATCTGCTGCTTTACACAAATAAACCGAAAACCCTCTTTGCTGTTTATAAGCTTGAAACTCTTCTGTATATATAATGTCGCCTCCATTTTCACTTACTGTCATAAGCTTATCTTGGTCATATACAATTTCGTCTGTTCTGCCTCCGTAATATTCAAATGCATTCTCATGAGAACGTAACACATCACGAGTAGTAAAAGGCCGATCTTGCCACTCCGCATATTTATAACGTGAGTGAGAAAGTACAAAGGCAATTACATATATTTTTATCCATTTCCCTTCAAATGTCCTAATCTTTAATTCTCCAAAATCTACTTGCATTTGTTTTCCTTTTGGTAATTCTTCTATTGCTTCATAACTTCTAAATGTGACGGTTTTAGGTATATGATACTTCTCCCGAAGTTCCCTAACATATGTACGAACCGTACTATCACCTATGTCAGTGAACGAACAACGTTCCTCTAACCAATCAGAGATTTGTGAGGCAGATAAATCTGGATGATCTTTTAGCCAGCCTAAAATTTGATCCTCGAAAGGATCAAGTTTTCTTTTTCTTGTCTTTAAGTCATCCACCCACCTATAAGCTTCCTCAAAATCTTTTTCTAGATATTCATAAACAGTTGTTCTGGATAAATTGCATTTTCTTGCAATAGCTGCAACTTTAAATCCCTGTTGTTTCAATTGATGAACTTCTACAATCACTTCTAATTTCAACACCTTCCCGATCCTCCAGTACATCAGTCATATTCATACTTCTTGATTTTAACTGATTGGAGGTTAATTAGCAGAAAGTGTTCATTTTTATCAAGCAAAAACTGTTCAATTTAGTCTAGCAGTTACAACGTGGGCTTGCAGCTGTATTAAGCGCATTATGGTCTGGTCTCGGGCAAATTTATAATGGTCAAATTGGAAAAGGCATTTTCTTTATGATTATTCAATTTATTAACGGACTTCTCATGTTTGTTCTTATTGGTTTTATCACATACCCGCTCATGTGGATTTGGGGCATGGTCGACGCCTATCGACAAGCAGAAGCGATTAATCGAAGGAATCAGTGAAAAAGTGATTAAAAAAAGCGGGTGACCCACTAGTAATGCTTTGGGCACCTGCTTTTGATTTTTTTCACTCATTTCATCGTCAATTGTACCACGCACTCCACCTGTGTTGAATACATTTCACAGACACATTCAAAGGCGACTATACTACTAAAAAAATAAACGGTAATACCATTTATTAATGATATTACCATCATTCATACCCAAATTAACCTAGACTAGCTAAAAAGCAGAATAGTCTTTAATATCAATGCACTATCCTTAATTTTTCCATACTTTTTTTCCTGTTTCTAAAGGGAGAGCCCTAATAATCTCTCTAAATGCTTCAAGTTGTGAACTTGGTTCTTTATATACATATTTTCTTAACAGGCCAGGAATTTCTCCGGTTTTTCCATCTGGATCTTTTAAAGCCAATGTAATAATAGCAAACTTGTCGCCTTTTTCTTTTTGTTCATCTATCGCGTAATCTACTTCGTCTTCAAGATGATCTTCATCCTTAAATGACGGAGTTACAAAAAAAATAGCTGCACATGACTCTTTAAATCCTTGGTATATTCCTCTATTCAACTTTGTTCCAGCGGCCATTGCGTCTTCATCTAACCATGGATCAAACCCTAATTCTTTTAGAAGTAGAAAATACTCTCTAACTAGTGGTTTATCTGCACCTTTATGACTCAAGAAAATTTTCTTTGGAGAATTAACTTCAATTTCTTTCTTTGTTGCAGAGAAACTTACTATAAATTTCGAGTCATCCAATGCTGGTTCATAGTTAGGCTTAAGCTTAATATAGCTCTTCATCCATTTACATTCTGAAAACACATTAAAGTTTCTCTTAATTTTCTCAAGATCAAATATAAAAGTATCATCTTCCACGTTAATCCAATCAAATTCCTTAGTTAAACTAATAACTTTTAATAAATATTCTTTCTCCGGTATATGTTTGAAGTCTAATATGAAATCTATAGAAATTCCATCATATTCATGCCAAGGTTGGTGACCTATTTCTTCAAGTTTATACCCATCACTAGCAGTTGCTATTGTTATTTTCCTCATTTCCTTCTCCTTTATGAAAATATAAAAATTTTCTATTTGTTTTATAAATATATGATGAAAAGCTTTTAATTAAGTTCTGATACATCTTGAAATCAATATAATCACTGAACTGAATTACATTAGGATACCTAAGTGTGAGGACAGCATTTAATTTAAGAGGTTGGAATTTAAGGTATCTAATGTGAATATCACTAAAGTTAATGATGTTCCTATATTCAAAAGTTTTATTTATAAAACTTCCAGTAAAGGTTTCTGCTTCAAACTCAGAAATGTCCTCACCTTCAATATTTATTTCTAGGAGGTTATTACTAAAATTACTATTAAAGATTGAGTCAACAAAATATTTGTTGGTTACACATATCTTAGACATATACTTGCTTAGTTTCGACTCAATTTTTTTTAGTAAATTTGTATATTCAAATACGTCTTCAACAAACATCCACATTAAATTATTTGTGATGTAAACCTGTATATGACCTTTGTTTTTATCAACCCTAAAAGAATACATACTATTATGTATTTTTTTATCTAATATATTCACATTAAAATAAATTCCTTCACTTATCTCAATTTCGTTTATAACTCGCCTAAAAATTTCCCAAAACTTTTCCTGATCCTTAAATGTATATAGCATAGCCTCATAAAAAACACTATCATTTGTCTTCATTTTAAGAAAGTCCTAACAGTTTTTTTATGTTATCCTCATTTCTTAATTGTGACTGACCATAGTTAGATATAAATACGCTAGTAAGCTCACTATATGCATTCTTAATTACCTGTCGGATATTGTAATCACTATTTTTAATAAAAATTCTTAGGGAACTTTTTCTATCATTAATCATTCCTACCGTAACAAGTTGTTTACTAATATGTCCCTCATTATCCACATGATTATACTCTATAATAAATTCTATATCATAAATAATCCTATTACTAAGTATTAAGTCCTTTACGACTTTATTCTTGAGTAAGTCTCCTCCACCATAATTTTGAGAAACTATTTTGGATTTTGCGTCTCTTCGGTTGATAGTATCTTCGTGATCGAGAGTTATATTGACACATTCAAAACCACTAAAAGAAGAACTTGGTGCGTCTAATTCTAATAAAATATCTAGTAGTTTAATAGTATTTGGATGAACAGAGTTCTCTTCTGTAGCTGCTGTATAGTCATCATTAAAAGTAAGACTTAGATTTTTGCTCATCTTTGGAGGTGTTATAAAGAGCTTTTCAATATCTAATAGGTCTTGCAAGAATACTTTAATGATTGTTTTTATTGCATTATAAATTACAGTATTTGTAGTTTGAACATATACAATACTCTTATCAAAGTGCACCACAACTTTAGCTCTTTTTTCATCGTTATATTTTATACTAAACATACTTTCTTGATCAAAAATAAACTTATCTGTATGTTTTGTTACTAAAAATGTAGCACTCTGATCATTAAATTCTAGAAACTCAATCGCTTTATCATCATTAACCTCATTCCAGTCATTCAAAAATGACTCTAGACCTTCTTCGGTAATATTTGGGGTATCAGCTTCAAAAGAAAAAAAGAAGCCATCTGTACTATCAATATCAGGATTAAAAGCCTGACTTCTTAACTCATTAAATAGACTTTCATTAAACATTCCTTTTTTAAAGCCGTATATGAGGTATTGTATTAACTCCATTTTTTTCTTTACAGTGTCACGATCAATAGAAATATTAAAACTTCCTATAATATTTAAAATCTCAACTTGATTTAATGTATTTAATGAATGGATGATAGTGGTGATTTGTTCATCCGTAGGATTAAAAACACTACTACTATTACATTCTCTAACATCTTCTTCTGAATTTACATTTGCTATATTATTGACATTTCTAGCCATTATTATCCCTCCCACTGTCCAATAGTATAAATATACCATATAATTACCAACCAATCCGACTAAATGTTTAAAATAATTCAGTAATTAGTATCGTTGCTATTAGGTCTGTGAATGATTAACATTTACTTTTTTTATGTGGGGGTATTTATGTTGAAATTTGTGTAATAGCTTATATGTATAGTAGGAGACCACACCACCACTATAAACTATAAACTATAAACTATAAACACTCACCTGACCCACTATCGAATGAATTGATTATGTTCTTACCAATAGCTGCAGCCCTCGTCCTCTCTGTAACAAATTTTTACAAATTTTGCTTGTACGTCATCCTTACCCTATCTCATTAGAACCTTTAAAATGTGTGTCCCTTTTCCTTCTAGTCATTTTTTCTGATTACCCTCTTTTGTTCTGTTACTATCTACTAAGAATTATACTTAGATACCTTCATTATTCTATATAAAATACCTACGTTCGCTCCCCCTCAACGCCTAAAACATCTATTCTTTTGACGTACATTATCCCTATTAGTTAGCAAAATTTTCATCAGAATTAGAAAGATTTATTCTGCTTGTAAGCATCGGTGATAAAATCCCTAATAACAACGGTTTCAAATTCCCCTAAAATAACGGACAATAGTTTCAAAACAAAACACTAACGGAGTGGCGAAACTATGGTCAAGATTGGGGAATTTTTCATGATTAGAGAACTGTATCAGAAAGGATGGACAATCAAGGCGATTTCAGAGGAGACAGGCTTTGATCCAAAAACAATACGAAAATATATAAAGCTCGATACATTGCCTGAAAAGAAACCTGGAGAAGGACGAACAAGTAAATTAGATCCCTATAAGTCATACATCTTTGAAAGAATAAAAGAAGGGACAACCAATTGCGAAGTATTATTTGATGAAATTCAATCATTAGGTTACCAAGGGAAATTAACGATATTAAGAGAGTTTGTAAAACCACATCGTGTTAATCCTAAGAAGCAGGCAACCTTGCGGTTTGAAACACCTCCTGGAAAACAAGCTCAGATGGATTGGGGGTATGTGGGTAAATATTTAGTGGATGGGTTGGAGAAAGAGGTTTATGCCTTTGTCATGGTACTTGGTTATTCTCGTATGAAGTATGTAGAATTTACAACAAGCATGGATTTAGAAACATTAATGAAATGTCATATGAATGCCTTTGCTTATTTTAATGGAGTTCCTGAACAAATTCTTTATGACAATATGAAAACTGCGGTTATCAAGCACTCCCCCATTGAAATTCGGTTTAATCAAAAGTTTGAAGACTTCTTAGCTTATTATGGGATTGTGCCGAAGGCATGTAAACCACATCGCCCTCAAACAAAAGGAAAAGTAGAAAATGTCGTTGGATATTTAAAGAAGAATTTTATGCAGCGTAAGCATGAGCCGACCATTCAAGCACTTAATGAAAACGTAAGGAAATGGCTGGATAAGACAGCGAACTTAAAGCCTAATGCCACAACGAATGAATCGCCACTTAAACGCTTTAATCTCGAAACGAAATATTTAAAAACAAGTAATTTGAAGCCTGTCTTCCCGATAGCTAAGTGGGAAATACGAGAAGTGAGTCGAGATTCCTTTATCTCATACAGAGGTAAACGTTATTCTGTTCCGTACCGGTTTGTAGGGAAATCAGTGAAAATAAAAGAAACACTCGATCATCATATAGAAGTATATGACGAATACGAATGTATCGCTAAACACCCTATTCTCTATGGAAAAACAGAAATGCATATGAATCTAGAACATTATAAAGGGTTGAAAGAGACACAAAAAGGTTTGGCGACCCGTCTCCATCAACCCAATGAGCTTGAAGTAGAACAACGTTCTCTTCAAGTGTATGAACAATTAGAAGGGAGCGAAACATAATGTCTACTCAACTTCTAATCGAACGACTATCACAAATGGGATGGCACCATACAGCTGACCAAATTGATGGTCTTTTAGAAGATGCATCTAAAGATAATGTACCATATTCTGAGTTTCTTAACACTATTCTATTAAATGAAATGGAAAAAAGAGATTCGTTAGCCCTAGAAAAAAGGATCCTTAAAGCGAAGCTTCCCTTCCAAAAGACGATTCATGAATTTGACTTTGAGTTCCAACCAAGCATTAGTGAGAAAAGGGTGAAAGAGGTTTTAACCTGTCGGTTTATTGAGAATGGAGAAAATGTTTTACTTTTAGGGCCACCAGGAGTTGGGAAAACTCATTTATCTGTCGCCTTTTCAATGGAAGCCATTATCAAAGGGTATTCCGCCCTTTTTATTCGAGCAGATGACTTTATCAATGAGTGTAAGAAAGCGGACAAAGCAGGTTTAATAAATCGTGTCATCAAACGTTGGAGCCGCCCAGATCTATTAATTTTAGATGAATTAGGCTATTTCCCTTTTGACGAACTTAGTGCGAATATCTTATTTCAAGTTATCTCAAAAAGATATGATAAAAGAGGAGCAATACTTATTACTTCCAATAAGTCGTTCCTTGACTGGGGAAAAATATTTGGAGATGAAGTGTTAGCAACCGCTATTTTAGACCGCTTACTTCATCACGCAACCACATTTAATGTAAAGGGCGATTCGTATAGGCTTCGTGAGAAGCAAAAAGCTGGAATAGCACCAGTCCAAATTTAACGGTGATAAAAGGGAATTTGGGACCGTTGAAAAGAGGGAATTTCAATCCGTTGTTGATACTGCTTTACGTTCTTTGTTAATTTTTTGTTTTCCTTTCTTATATTGTTAATGAAGTTAAATTAAAAGGATGGTTTAAATGAAAGTACTTACTGTTAAAGATGTATCTGAACTACTCAAACTATCAAAATGCAAAGTCTATGCTCTTGCTAAGAAAGGAGAAATTCCAACGGTTAAAATCGGTGGCTCTATTAGGGTTATTCAAGAAGAATTAGAGAACTTTTTAAAAAGTGGTGAGGTCAAAAATTTTTCTCACACACTTACCCTCGAACAAGCTGCAAGAGTTCTTGAGAAGTTTAGAATTGTTTTCACAGTGGAGGGGGTTAAGGCAAAGATACAACTGCAACAACTAACTGCCATTTCTAAGCCATATGAGGATAGGAGGTATTCAGGTTATCCCTACTTAGTTCTAATCAGTTCTTTAGTAGATTATTTGAGAGCTATACAGATGACGAAATACAGAACGCTTTACCTTACGGTGCTGAAATCTAATCCCCCACCTTTTCGGTGGGTTTTTTAGTGCAACTTTTAAGTTACATGGAACGATTACTAAAGAGATTATTAACTTAGGAGGTTAAACCATGGGAATAACATATACAAATGAGCTACCTAATGGAATAAAGCAAGGTTATGATTACGACACAGAAGAAAAAATGGTTTCAATTCCTGATAATGGGGAGTTTCTAATTACTTCTAGAAAGAAAGTCAATGCTTACAAAGAGCTTATCAAAAATTCTAGGGAACAACCATCTTATACATGTTCTAATATGGACAGTATAAAAAAGAAGTGATAAGAACACTTGAAGAAAAACACTGTGGCTACCTTTTATACCTTCAATGTTTTATGGACTTTGGAGGACTTCTTATTAAAGGCAGTAAATATAAGGATCCTATGAATAAAAATGATATTCAGAAGGCGGTTCTGCCTAGACCTAATACCTTGGAAAGGGAATAGTAATGTAACTAACCTTATCAGGTCTTATACTACTACTCTAAAAAAGTTATATAAGTCAGTCAACGCTAAGGACTTAGGATTTATATACAAGCTACTCCCATATGTCAATAAGGAGACTAACTTCTTATGTGAAAACCCTATTGAAAAAAATCCTTTGTTAATCAGACCTCTAATAAGAAAAATATTGCAAGGATTGTTGGTGTAGACGAAAAGACAGTTTACAGGAAACTTCTCAAACTTAAATTAAGCGATATGTATGTATTTGCTGAGGTAAGCAAAGGGGAAGTAAACAATGCTTACATGATAAATCCCTTTATCTTTTATAGAAAAGGGGGGAAACCTGACAAAACCTTAAAGACTATCTTTCTATTTAACCCCCAAAAATAGGGGTTTTTTATCGACTTATCGGGCATTTCCTGAACCTAAAAAAAGCCCCTTCATCCCTAGAGCCACAGTGCTCCCACAGTTTTCACTTAAGAGATTTCTTGAATATCAGTTAGATACATTATCTTAATAAGTATATACTTCCCTTTATCCCCCTCCGCTTCGCTACGTTGGATAAAGGGAACCAATCAACGAGAGTCGCTATCGCTCCTCTCTTTATTCTTTAACTCTAAACCTTATTAAATATCTATAAAAAGGCACGAGCTTAGCGTGTGACCTGTGCACCTTAACCAACGCAGAGCGGAGGGCAAGTGCACCAATTCATATTGTTTTTTTTATTACGTATCATTTTAATTTCTTATATTCAATTATATTTCCACTTTTCTTCCTTTTGACTATATTCCATTCAGGAGTTTTATTAGGCTGGTTTCCTACACTAGCTAATTATCGTAAAAAATATCGCAACTTATCCCCCGCATAGAACGATTGCTATGGTTGAAAGGGGAGATATTAATGAATATTCAACGAGTCTTCTATACAGACGTTCAAACAGGAACTACAGACAAGCGTGAGGGGTTAAAAAGACTCATCCAAGACGCTGAAAATAAGGAATTTGATGTTATTGTAGCTAAGGAATTAAGTAGGTTAGATCGTAATGTTGAATTACTATATCAACTAAAGCGTGTGGCAGAGACTAAAGGAGTTCGCTTAATCACTTTAGACGGTAAAGTTGATACACAAGACTTTTCAAAACAAGCTATGTTCGGTCTATATGCTTGGATTTATGAAAGTGAAAGTCAACGAATAAGTGACCGTATCAAGTCTGTTTACCACATGAAATACAAAAGCGGAAAATTCATGGGTAGCATTCCTCCCTATGGCTATAAACTTCATAAAGGACAACTATTACTTAGAAATGATTATACAGTAGATATTGTAGGTGAAATCTTTGACAAGTATCTAGAAGGTTGGGGGCATGACAAAATCGCTAGGTATCTCACAAATAGAGATATACCTACACCTTCCAAACTGATTAAGAAAGCTAATGCAGGTCTATATTGGCAAGGTTCTACTGTTAAAAAGATATTAATTAAAGAACCCCCACTACGTAGGAGACCTTGTACAAGGCAGAGAAACTACTATGAACGTGACCAATAAGACACGTAAGGTAAATGACCAAAGTGAATGGATAACCATTTCTGACGCTCATGAGCCTATCATTTCAAGAGAGGTATTTGAACAAGTACAAAAACTACTTGAACAAAAGGCTAAAAGAGGTCGCAGTGGAACTAGGAAGAGTAAGCACCTTTTTACAAATATGGCTTACTGTTCTGAATGTGGTAATGGCATGTGGTATCGTGCCAACCGTAAAGGTTATATTTGTGGAACGTATGCCAAACATGGAAAAAAAGCCTGTTCTAATCACGCAATAAAGGAACAAGAACTAACTGAAATAATCCTTGATGACCTTAAGAAAATGTCTAGTAGTTTAGATCATCCTAACCTAGAAAGTAAGATTGAAAAAAAGGTCAAGGCTACCGCAAAAAAGAACGAGTCTAGACTAGAGTCTATTGAACGACAAGTTCAAAAACAAATAGATCTATAGCGGAACGTCTTAAAAAAGTTTATTAACGAGGATATATCTAAACAGGATTATGATGACTTTGTAAGTATGGTTCAAAAAAAGCTGCAACAACTAGAGTTAGAAAAAGCAGAGTTAAAAAAGGAGATGGCAGAAAGTCACGAAACAAGTAAAATCTCTGCCATCATAGAACAACTTAAAGGGTTTTTGCAGTTCAATAAATTAACATCCGAGATGTTACTACGTTTTGTTGATAAAATCGAAGTAACTGAAAATAAAGATGTTAAGATTTACTATAAGTTTTCACAGGTTGAGAGGCTATAATCCCTCTCAATCATTTTTTAACACTAACTGTGAAACACACTCCACCTGGCTCGTCCACGGAAACATGTCAACAGGCTGAACATAATTCAGCTGATATCCAGCTTTTCTCAATTGTTCTACATCTTTTGCCAAGGTGGACGGGTTACAGGATACGTAGACAATGCGTTTTGGCTTCACGCGGATCATTGTATTTAAAAGCTTGTCATCACAGCCAGTGCGTGGTGGGTCGACAACAAACACATCTGGCTTCCAGCCGTCTTTTACCCACTTTAAAACGACATCTTCTGCTTTTCCTACCTCGTACGTCATATGGTCGTAGCCATGACGTTTTGCGTTTTTTCTTGCATCCTCAATTGCTGCAGGAATTATATCCATGCCTCGTACTTCTTTCGCTTGATCAGCCAGCCACAGCCCAATCGTTCCGACCCCGCAATAAGCGTCAACGACTCGCTCTTCCCCCGTTAATTTGGCAGCTTTTTTTGCTTCATCGTAAAGGCGAACCGTCTGCTTCGGGTTGAGCTGAAAGAAGGCGCGAGCAGAGAGGGAAAATGAAAGACTGCCAAGCTTTTCTTCAATCTCTTCTTCCCCGTGAAGATGGATGGTTTCCTCACCAAAAATAAGCGAAGTTTTCTTTCCATTAATATTTTGCTGCAAGGAGTGAACCTCTGGCAAACGCTTTTTGATCTCTTCAATCAGAAGCTCTTTTCTCGGTATCCTCTCCTCTGTTGTTACAAGCACAACTTGAAGATGGCCCGTTTCAAATCCAACACGTGTCACAATTGAGCGAACAAGTCCTTTACGTTTACGCTCATCATAAATCGGAATGTTGAGATCCTGAAGAATGGTCTTTATCACCTGCGTAGCTTTATTTGCCAAAGGATGCTGAACCATGCATTCAGATAGATCAATTAATAGATGAGAGTTCATGGCAAATAGTCCAGCTAATACTCTCTCCTTCTCCTTTCCAACCTGCATTTGACTTTTGTTTCGATACGCCCAAGGATTTTCCATCCCGATCGTCTGACGAATTTCGATATGAGCCATGTTCATGTTTGTATAGCGTTCAAATGCTTGCTTAACAATGCTTCTTTTTTCCCTCAATGTCGCTTGATAATCTAAATGCTGAAGCTGACATCCTCCGCATCGATCATAAATTGGACAGGGTGGAGTGATTCGCTCAGCTGATTTCTTTCTAATCTTCTTAATTCTTGCTTCAGCAAAGCGAGGGTTTACCTTTGTAACCTCTGCTACGATTTCCTCTCCTGGAAGGGCTCCTGGAACGAACACCACCTGTCGTTTAAAATAGCCTACTCCTTCACCGTTAATGCCAAGTCTCTTAATTGTCAGTGGAAATTGCTGTCCTTTTTCGATCGTAACCGTTGATTTTTCCTTCGTAATTTTTGAACGATTCATATGCTCAACTCCCGTCCTTCTCGCGTTCCCCATTATATCATGTCTGCTGTTCACTTCCTAAACTTACTAGCGCGATTCAAGATTTTTTTTGCTAGAATGGGGGAAGAACACGTAATGAAAAGGGTGATAAACGTTGTCAATACCAACAGACATAGCTTCCTTACAGATTATGGCTCATGTCTACAAAAAAGAAAGCTTGCAATCAATATTTGAAAAGACGGTTGAAAGCCTTGTGATTCAAGTCCCGTATATTGATTGGGCTGGCATTTATGTTTATGAAAACGTCAATCATAAGCTTGTAGCCGCCTCAGATTTTGATAAAGATTTGCGCTGGGATTGTAACGGTGAATTGAAATTTCCAATTAAAAACTCATCCGATCAAGAAATTGGAATGTTAATTGTTCGTACTTTACAATCGATTGCATTTGATGTGACCGACCTCAGCACACTTGAAACCATTGCCACGGCGATTGGACAGGAAAGCTTTGCAAACTAATGAATAATAAAGCCGTTGTGAGGGATGAGTTCCTCTGACGGCCTTTTTCTTTTAACGCTCTTCTCCGGACATTGGAAGAGCCTCCATTTTTCTTTTCAGCATTAAATCATCTAAGCTTTTAAATTCATATCCGTGCTTTCTTGCATCATCAATGACTCGCCCGAGCGCTTCTGCATTATCCTTTGATACGGAATGAAGGAGCATGACTGCACCTGGATGAATACGCTTCATAATTTGCTCATAGGCGAATGAAGCTCCTTTTTGTTTATCAACTTCCCAATCTTTGTAGGCCATCGACCAAAAAACGTTCGTATAGCCGAGTTGATGAGAGAGGGCCAATGACCTCTCACTAAACTCTCCCCGCGGTGGACGTAAATAGTGCATTTCATCTATACCTGTTATTTCAGTGAACGTTGTTTTGATGCTTTCTAACTCTTCTTTAAGCCTTTCGTCACTAATTTTGGGCAAGCTTGGATGATGCCATGAATGATTGCCTATGATATGACCTTCTTGTACCATCCGTTGAACTAGCTCCCCTTCTGTTTTTAAATAGTGACCTGTCACAAAAAAAGCTGCCGGAACTTTTTTCTGTTTAAGAACGTCCAAAATCATAGCTGTGAAGCCATTTTCATAACCATTATCAAACGTTAAATAAAGCTCTTTTTTTGATATATCCCCAATAAAAATGCCTCCGTGCTGCTCAAGCATTGTTAAAAAATGTGGCTCTGTTGTCACAGGCTTGTTTTCTTTTTCTGGTTTAAAGCTCCAATGGTATAACGTCGTATCATAGGCAAGGGCATCTTGCTGGTGCAATATGGCTAGGAGAAAGAATGAAATTAACAAAAGCAATGGGTGTTTTTTCATGATGAAAATGCTCCTTCGTTGTATGATTTTTTTTAGTGTTTCACCCGCTTTTTTCTTTATTCTATGCTAATATGATATGTATCCCAACATTTGATATTAAGAATATACAGAGACGCCATTGTAAACTTTGAAAAAGAAGGTAGGGTCATGATGGATACAACTTCGAATGAACATATTGACTCAGAAATGTATAAGCTTGAAGTAAATTTAGACGACATTTCACCTGAATGGCTTGGCCACCTTATGGATAAACTTCTTTCAGAAGGTGCAAGAGACGTATATTATGTACCCATTTATATGAAGAAAAACCGACCAGCTGTGATGCTTCAATTATTATGTCGAAATGAGGATTTTGAAAAGATAAAACAAATCCTATTTAAAGAAACCACGACCTTAGGGGTTCGCTATTATCCACTTTCTGTTCATCGTTTGGAACGACGTTTTTATAAGCTAGAAACGAAATGGGGCACCGTCACAATGAAAGAAGGGCTGTTGGAAGGCGAAGTTGTTCAAGTGGCACCTGAATACGAGGATTGCAAACGTCTTGCAAAGGCAAACAACGTCCCTTTAAAAATCGTCTATCAGGAAGTATGGCGTAATGTTACATAAATCCAAAATGACATTCATTTTAAATTAATTAAAAAATCCATTCAAAAACGGAGGTTTATGGTTACCTTCGTTTTGTGTATGGATTTTCTTTTCACTTAAATTATAGGGTTTCTCCAATCATTCCTCTTAAAACATTCGGGTGGTGGTCAAAGTCTTTTTTCCCAGCACCATAACCTATTTTTTCAATCATCATTGTTGGAATCGGTCCAAATTCATCAACCAACCCTTTTAAAATCCCTGCACCAGTTGGTGTCGTTAGCTCTCCTGTGACCGTCGTACGCTTGATTGGTATCCCTTTTAAAATTTCAAGCGTCGCAGGAGCAGGAATTGGATAGCGGCCATGATCAATATCGATCGAGCCCGAACCAACGACAACAGGCGAAGCGACAATATGATCGATTTCTAACTGTTCAATCGCAAGAGCGACACCGACAATATCAACAATTGAATCAACTGCGCCCACTTCATGAAAGTGTACTTTTTCCATTGTAGAATGGTGAATTTTCGCTTCTGCCTCCGCAATCGGGTGGAAAATTTTTATGCTAAGCTCCTTTGTCTTATCAGATAAGACACTCGACTCCTCAATCATCTTCTTAATCGTTGAATAATGACGATGGTGGGTAGCCCGTTCTTCTTCCTCAACCACTTCGAGCTTTTGGGCATAGATGCCTTTTTTTATGATCCCTTCTACCTCAATTCGAAATCGCTCAATCGGAAACTCCTTAAGCTTTTCCTCAATTAAAGCAAGATTAGCGCCTAAATCAATCAGCATAGCTAACGTCATATCTCCGCTAATTCCTGATATTCCACAATCTACATATAATGTTCTCATGCGACGCTCTCCTTTATCATTCATGGTCGTATCTATCTACTGGTTGTAAGAATCAGCTCCAGCGTCTTAAAAAAAATCGCTTCATTCATACGTCCTGTATGATAGCCCTTCAAATCTAATGTACCATATTAAAACCTACGTTCGAAAATTTTTCACTTATTGCTTCAGTTAAAAAATAACATACTCTCAACCTATAGAAAGGCGTAATCATTATATCCTTACTCTACTTTTCCCCTTGAGCTTCAGCCCACTTGATAAACTACACAAAGAAAATAGGAAAAGAATAAAACATTTCCCTATTTCTTCCTAACGATTCTTATCAATAAGTCACTTTATGATTGGTTCTCAATCTCTGCTAGATACTCTTCTACAATTTCCCGTCCGATCGCATCAGCGTGTTTTTCAATAACTGGAGCCACAGCATCTCGGAATCGTTGAATTTCTTCAGGTGAAATTTCAGTAAACTCTAGCTCCTCTTTTAGCTTATCTAAGCTTTCCTGATCCCCTTGGCGGTTGACTTCTCGGTTATATTGACCTGCTTCAACAGCCGCTTCTCGAATTAAGGTTTGTTGTTCTTCTGTCATCTCTTCCCAGACAGGCTTACTCATTAAAAAGACAAACGGTGTATAGACATGATTCGTATTTGACATGTAATTTTGCACTTCATAAAAACGACTCATCTCAATGTTCGGGTATGGATTCTCCTGACCATCGATTGTCCCTTGCTGTAATGCGGCAAATAATTCAGTGAACGCAATTGGCGTTGGGTTCGCACCTAGTGCTGCCCACGCATCAATATGGATTTCATTTTCCATTGTACGAACCGAAAGTCCTTTTACATCTTCAAGCGTTGCTACTGGGCGTTCATTATTTGTTAATTGTCTAAATCCATTTTCCCACCAAGCTAAACCGACAATGTTTTGTGATTCTAAAAGTCCAAGCATCTTATCACCAAACGGGCCATCTAATACTTTATCGGCCACTTCAGCATTTGGAATGGTGAAAGGTAAATCAAACACACCATACTCTGGAACAAAATTCACAACTGGTGATGTTGAAGGAATCGTGATTTCAAGTGAACCAAGCTGAAGCATTTCAGTGGCCGTACGGTCATCGGCAATTTGTCCAGAATGATAGACCTCTACTTTAAAGTCTTCACTACGCTCTTCAACTAACTCTTTAAATTTTTGCGCTGCGATTTCTTGTGGATGGCCTTCATTTACACCAATACTAAGACGAAGAGTTTTGACATCCCCACTGCTTTCAACTGCTTCAACTGCCTGCGCTTCGTTATTAGCAGGTTCAGTGCTTGAATCGTTGCCACCACACGCTGCAAGGACTAAAATGAATAACATACCAAGCCAAAATAAACTCTTTTTCACCTTCATTTCCCCCTCATATCATTATTTTTTTGTGAAGCGTTCATTATTTACGAAACGTATTTTCTAACTTTCCAAGCCCTTCCACTTCTACAGTGACGACATCTCCGTCTTTTAACCAATTTCTTTTGTCTTCAGGCTCCCCCATGATGACCCCTTCAGGCGTTCCTGTAAGAATGATATCTCCAGGGCACAGTGTCATATGATGTGATAAGTAACTGATGATTTGTTCACAACTAAAAATCATATCCGCCGTGGTTGAATTTTGACGAACCTCACCATTTACCTCCGTTTTCAGTAATAATTTATTTGGATTTAGGACCTGATCTTTGCTTACAAGGTACGGCCCTACTGGACAAAAATCATCTACTGTTTTTCCAAGCAACCATTGTGCACTTTTAAACTGCCAGTCACGGGCAGACACGTCATTTGCTGTTGCATATCCATACACAGCTGAAAGGGCATCCTGCTCAGAAATTTTTTTTGTTTTTGCGCCAATAATAATAGCTAACTCTACCTCGTAGTCCACTTGATGTGCTTCTTTCGGTATCACAATCTCATTTTTGTGCCCAGTTAAAGCATTTGAAAACTTACTGAAAACAACCGGTTCTTTTGGATAAGGGAGATTGCATTCATCTGCATGTCTTTTATAATTTAAGCCAATACAAATGAGTTTAGATGGCGCTGGAACGGCCGGACCAAGCTTCAGTTCTTCAAGCTTAAGATGCTGAATTCCCTTTTCCAGTGCCTTTTTTTGAAGCGCTCTCAATTTTTCAAGTGCCTTTTCTCCACCTTCAATGACCTGTTGAACGGATATTGGTGTATCTTCAAGCTCCGATTGTTTTGCGGCTGATTCAACATCAATCACACCAGCCTCTGTTTCCAGTCCAAGCTTCAAGGCTCCATTTGAATAAAATGTTAGCGTTTTCATATTTCCTCCTCTTTAAAACATTTAAAATATTAAAATAAGTAGACGGATGCTTCTCCTCTACTCCATGACTGAGTAGAGGAGAATGACAATGGACGACTTTCTATGAACCTTTTACAAACACTGTTTTAATCGAAGTAAAGAACTCAATCGCCGCTTGGCCTTGTTCACGAGAGTGAGAGCTAGATTGTTTCATTCCTCCAAATGGAGCCTGCAATTCAACTCCCGCACTTTCAGCGTTGATACGAACAAGTCCAGCATCTATATCTTCAACGAAATCAAGCATGTTCTGAATATTTGTTGTGAAGATAGAAGCACTTAAGCCAAATTTAACATCATTGGCAACTTTCAGAGCTTCCTCTAAGGAATCAACCTTAATAAGAGCTAGAACTGGTCCAAAGATTTCTTCCTGTGCAATGACCATATCGTTACTTACATTATCAAATACTGTAGGCTCTACATAATAACCTTTTTCGCAGCCATTTTCAGTGTAGCGTTTTCCACCATGAATTAATTGAGCACCTTCCTCAATACCCTTTTCAATATAAGAAAGGACAGTGTTTAATTGTCCTTCACTTGAACAAGGCCCCATCCATGTATCGCCTTCTAATCCGTTGCCCACTTTAATTTCTTTCACCTTTGCTACTAACTTTTCACGGAATTCTTCATATATACTGCTTTCCACAATAACACGGCTTGTTGCTGTACATTTTTGACCTGTAGAGCGCAATCCTCCGCTAATGGTTGCTTCAACCGCTAAATCAAGATCTGCATCTGCAGCGACAATGACCGGGTTTTTGCCACCCATTTCAAGTTGATACTTCGCCCCACGAGCAAGTGCACCTTGACCAACTTGCTTACCAACAGCGTCTGAACCTGTGAAGGTAATCCCGTTAATCCTTTCATGGTCGATGATCCCTTGCCCAATAACAGAACCTGCTCCAGTAATGAAGTTAACAACCCCTGCAGGTAATCCAGCAGCTTCAAAGCATTCTACGACCTTTGCAGCTGTTACAGCAGCTTCTTGAGCAGGCTTGAATACAACGGTATTTCCGTAAATAATAGCTGGAGCAATTTTCCAAATCGGAATTGCCACTGGGAAGTTCCACGGTGTGATAACACCAACAACTCCTAAAGGTGCCCGTGTTGTAAACATAAGTGCCTTTGAATCCGTTGAAGGGATCACATCGCCGACTTTGCGCATGCCTTCTCCTGCATAGTAGCGAAGAATCGCTACACCACGTGCTGTTTCACCTTTTGCTTCAGGGAATGTTTTTCCCATTTCACGTGTCATCGTTTCCGCAATATCATCAAGGCGTGATTCTAAAATGTCAGCCGCTTTGAATAAATAGCTTCCGCGTTCAGCACCTGATAGCTTTCTCCATGCCTTTGCAGCATCACTTGCTGCTGCAACCGCTTGATCCAAGTCCTCCTTCGTCGATTTTTGAACATAACCTACGATCTCTTCAGCATTAGCAGGGTTGGTGCTTGCTTGAACATCATCATTTGCAGCCTTCACCCATTCACCGTTAATAAAATTCAAGCATCTTTTTACTTCTACGTTTGTTGCCATTTTGTACTCCTCCATTTACTTCTAGTTTTCTATGAAACGATTAAAATGTCGGTCCAATTCTCCAAATACCAAAATCATGCTGTTTTAAAATCTCTGCTTTTGTTAATTTTCCTGAGCTAACCGCTTTGATTTCAGAGAAGATACGTTGTCCAACATCTTGTACGGTTTCTTTGCCTTCAATAATTGTCCCGGCATTGAGATCCATATTGTCTCCCATGCTTTCAAACATGCTCGTATTGGTAGCAATTTTAATGACGGGGGCAATCGGAGAACCTGTAGGTGTTCCTCGACCACTTGTGAACAAAACGACTTGGGCTCCACCTGCGACCATTCCTGTCAATTGCTCAATATCATGGCCTGGCGTATCCATCCAGACAAGCCCTTTTTTCGTCGGTGCTTCCGCATAATTAATGAGTTCCTGAAGCGGTTTTGTTCCAGCTTTATTCGCTGCACCAAGAGACTTTTCTTCAAGGGAGCTTAATCCACCACGAATATTTCCAGGACTCGGATTCCCCGTACGAATGTCTACACCCATTTGAATGGAGCGGTTTTCCATCGCTTCAATGACTTCATATACTCGCTTTGCAACTTGTTCGTCAACTGCACGATTAGCAAGTAAATGTTCAGCCCCAATCAATTCAGTTGTTTCAGCGAGAATCGCTGTTCCACCATGATCAACTACTAAATCACTGACTACACCAACAGCTGGATTCGCAGATAGACCAGAACATGCATCGGATCCCCCACACTCTGTTCCAATAATCAACTCACTAAAATCACATAGTTCACGGGTTTGAGCAGATGCGTCTTGAACCATTTTCGCTGCAATCCGTGCACCTTCAGCAATCGTCATCAAGGTTCCACCATGTTCTTGAATGGAGACGGTTTCAACCGGTTTCCCACTTTTTGCAATTTCATCTGCTACACTCCGTGCTTGGTGTGTCTCACAGCCTAATCCGAGCACAACGACCCCATATACATTCGGATTTAATCCCATGCCTGCATAGGTGCGAAACGTTTGTTCATAATCAACACCTACTTGTGCACATCCATGCTGATGGATAAAAGATACGGTACCCTGAACGAGCTCAGTAATTTGTTTGGCTGCTTGAGTAGCACAGGTAATCGTCGGAAGAATTAACACATGGTTTCGCACTCCTACTTTTCCATCAGGTCGGCGATAGCCCCAAAACTTTCCGTTCGTAAATTCGCTCACACCTTGTCACCTCTTCCTCTTTTCCCTTCCAGATTATGAACATGAACATGTTGGCCAGCTGAAATCGCTTGACTCGCTGCTCCGATCACTTCCCCATATTTGATAATATCTTCACCAGCAATCATTGAAGTAACTGCAAATTTATGACCAAACTCGATGGGGTCTTTTAGCGTGACGTTAATCGTTTTCCCTTCACATGTGACAAAAATCTCTGTACCAGCCTCAAGGGCTGTCAAAGCGACAGCTACCTTGTCCTGCGGCTTCATCATCACTGCCTTATGAGCACTTGTCATGTTTGCTACCTCTCTTTTAATTGTTTACTAGTTTGAACGGTCTAGCAAAAAAGGATGGCTTACACTCCACTTTTTACTGGAGCTTGGCTTTTGATTGGGTTGCTAAGCACACCGATACCAGAAATTTCAATGTCAACGCAATCATTGTCTGCAAGTGTAAATTCATTCGGAGGAACAATACACGTTCCAGTAAGCAAAACGGTTCCCGCAAATACCGTGTTATCTCTCAACAAAAATGAAACAAGCTCATCATACTTTCGCTTTAATTGTCCTGTACTTGCAGAGCCTTCGAACTCAAGCTTATCATTGCGGTAGATGCGGCAAGTAATCGTTAAATCATACGCGTTCTCCACTGTTTCAGCTAAGCGGATCGCTGGCCCGATCGAGCAAGAACGAGTCCAAAGCTTGGCCTGAGGTAAATAAAGTGGATTTTCACCTTCAATATCACGGCAGCTCATGTCGTTACCAATTGTATAACCGATGATTTCACCGTCACTAGCTAACACAAGACCTAGTTCTGGCTCTGGAATTTGCCAGTTTGAGTCACTGCGAAGAAACAAGTCATCATTTTGACCAATCGTACGTTCTTTCGTTGATTTAAAGAAAATTTCCGGTCGTTCTGCATCATAGACTTTGTCATAGAATGTTGTGGCATCAAGCTTTCCGCCAGTAGCTTCGTAATTACGTGCTTCCTTACTCTTTTGATATGTTACCCCAGATGCCCAAACCTCTGGAGCTTCAATTGGAACAAGCAATTGTAATTCTTCTAACTTTTTATCAACTGGAACTTGCTCCTGAATATGTTCATTAATAAAAGAAACAGGTGTCAGCCCCTTTTCTTTAGCCACCTCAACAACTTCTAACAAACTTGTATAAGGAAGTTGATAAATTTTATCGTCATCTGTTACTGCTGCTAATGCAGCTTCGTTTTTTTGTTTAAATCGAATAATACGCATGTTAAAGTCCTCCAATTGTTTTATATTATAAAACCGAGTTCTTGCATATAGATATAAAAAATGAACAATACAAGAAATAAATGGTAGAGATTGTTCATTTTTTTAAAATATTATCATGACATTTGATAGCCGTAGCCTAGCTTTACCGATAACGCTTCGGTTTCTTTTTTGAGCAGCTCTACGTATTCATTCAATTTTTCATCGTTAACGCGCATCACTGGACTAGAAATACTAATCGCCGCTACTACTTCTCCTGTATGATCACGAACTGGAAGTGCAACACAACGTATTCCAGGTTCATTTTCTTGGTTATCTATAGCATAACCTTTTCTGCGAATTTCTTCTAGTTCTTTTAAGAAATCTTTTTTATTGGTGATCGTATTTTCTGTTCGTCTGATAAATTCATAGCCATCAAGCAGTTTGTCTAATTCTTCCTCCGACTTGAACGCTACTAATGCCTTCCCTACACCGCTGCAATGAATCGGAATTCTTCGCCCAATTCGTGAATAAACGACGTACGAATCTCCACCCTCAACCTTGTCAATATAGACACCCTCTCTGCCATCAAGAATCACTAAGTGAATCGTTTGGTTTGTTTTTTCAGAAAGGTCGTGAAGATAAGGTTTCGCCACTTCTCTAATATCAATGCTATTAATAACAAAGCTTCCCCGTTCAAACAATTTCAGTCCTAAACGGTATTTGCCGTTTTCCTCGTTTTGCTCAATGTAACGATGCTTTTGAAGTGTTTTTAACAAAGAGTGGACAGTGCTTTTATGAAGCATCATTCGCTCACTGATATCTGTAATTTTCAACTCTGTTTCATACTCATTAAATAAATCTAAGATTTGTAAAGCTCTATCCACCGATTGAATAATTGGCATTAAACAAAATCCTCCTACTACCAAATAACAAATCATCATATGTTATTAGTAGTATATCACAATGTTTTCACCTTTAAGATGTTTGATTTACAAATTTATTTTTGCAAAATCTCGGCTTCAGTTGGCACCCCTAATCCTTCAGCACCTCTTTTTGAGGCAACAAGATCCGGTGCATAACGCTTAATCATTTCTAACCCCAGCTTTGCACGGCGCACACGCTCTCTTGATAATTTTATCGCTGTATCTTCAAGATGTGTACCAGATGGATAAATGTTTGGTGCATTTTTCAAGCCAAATTTAATGTAAACAGGCGCAGCAACTCTGATAATTTCAGGAATTTCGTAATGACGAATGTAGCCGCCAACATCATCTGGAACTTCCACATAGATATCAATGGGTAAATCACACACTTGGCGAATCGCTGCAAGGCGAGCTAATGTAAGGTCAGTTGGAACGTTGTAGGTGTCTGCACCAATTTGCTCCATAAGACGGATCGAAACCGGATTTGCTTGTGCCACTTGTACAGAGACCTTCACCACTAAATCGCTTGGTAGTTCTCCTGCTTTTTTCGCCTCATTTACAAGCCAAAGTAATCCTTCATCTGCAACTAGAATTCCACGAATTCCCTTTGCGCACGCGCGTTTTACATCTTCAAGAGCATAGATAAGCTGATCCATCCCTTGTGAACGGAGCGCAGCAACTTTACCAGCACTCGCATGCTGCATTGGCGTAATATCATAGGTTCCTCTAGGTCCTACAAATAAGCTCACCTCAAGGTTTTCTTCACGACCTAATCTCGCCATGTCTTCTAATTCATCATCCGTTAGAAGCATAATGCCGCTACCTTGTGAAATACGATGAATGTCCACATCAAATTCATCTAAGGCATCAAGCACAGTACGAAACGCTTTAGGTCCTTCAACACTCGGAATCTCCACACGGTATTGAGCTCCGTCAGGAAAACGCTTTGTTGATGTTGGTAAATCGTTACAGTCCCCTGTTGGCAATCCTAATTTCTTTAAAAAGGCTTTTGTTGCTTCCATAACTATTTCCCCCACATTGATTAATTTAGTTTTTGATCTTGCTACCTGAGCTGTTAGGTAACATCACCTCCCGTTCGTAATCAAGCGTCGCATCTTCTGCAACCGCGAATGGAACAACACCATTTGCTGCATCGGTATGGGCAGTCATACGATTGCTTGCTGCAACAAGGCGTTGGCGTTGACGAATTGTAGCCAATCTCTCTTTCCCTAGCTGCTGTCGTTCTTTCGGAATGTTTTCAAACGAGTAACGAAGCTCTCCTTGACGCAACGCTTCTCGGTCCAAAAATTGAATCTCTCTTTCCCTTAAGCCAAGATAGAGTAAATCCCCTGTTTTTAAATAAAGAATGCCACCATCCTCTTTTGCTTCCGGTGTCATATGACCAATCGCTGCACCATAGGTCACACCTGAATAACGGCCATCACTAATTAACGTCGCAATTCCTTTAAGCTTGCGATTCGCATTAATATGCTGCATTGGCGTAAACATCTCTGGCATTCCAAACGCCTGTGGACCTTGCCCAGAAATAATGACGGCAATTTTCATGACTTCCTCATTGACCATTTTTGTAAATAAGTCATCGTAGGAATCATCTTTCCATTCTTCATATGCTTTCTCGTCATTATGCTTTATTGCCGCTAGCAAATCTTCGTGAGCAAAGCTTTGCTTCTCTTTTAATTTTTGAAGAAGGCTTGAGTCTAATAAGCTTTCGTTTGCATCATCTTCATTTTCATAATAAAGAACAAGGGCAACTTTTTTATCAAATGCATCAAGCTGAGATGTTGCCATGCCACTAATCTTCACAACAGCACTCTCAAAGAAATTCCCTGTTAATACATCGACCCCACTAAACGGACGTCTTGGTTTTGAAAGAATAATTGGATTGTCTTTTACATTTGATGCTGGCAGATTATCCGTCATCGTCAGTCGCTCTTTCCACGTTTGTCCTGTGACAGTTGGGGCATCCACATCCATTGGCACACCGTTCTCAAGCAATTCATAAAACAGAGATTCCATTCCCCTGCTTTCACTATCACAGCATTGCATCGCTAAAGCGAAAATGTCCCGTCCTTGCGTTAGACTGTAGTTAAACAGATCCGGAATTGGATGTTCATGATGAATGCGGTCTAAATCCCACAGACTGAATTTGTAGCCACCGTACAGCATTCCTGCAACGACGTGCATCATTAAGTTGGTTGAACCACCTGATGCACTATGGATACGAATGGCGTTTTTGATATTGGCAGCCATAATATTTGCTGCACCAAAAATAGGGTCATTGATCTGGGAAACAAGACTATCTATCGCTTCATTAATCTGTGATTGCTCAGGTGGAGCCGTTAATAGTTCAAGTGCAGGATGTACAAGACCAAGGCCTGCTACAAGATGTCTCGAGCTATTTCCTGTACCATTAAATGCACAAACCCCTCCCTGCCCATCACAGGTTGCTACGGCCAAACGCTTCTCATAATCCTTATGAGCTGCCTTCGTAATAATGCCTCGATCGGTTGCACGCTCAAGCACCCCTTGGAATGCTGTATTCGACGAGCACTGTAAGATATAAGCCATTGCATCACGAAGGTCATAAGCTACATCTTCAGCACCTTGCTGTTCAGCTCGTTTTGCTACGTCTTCCAGCTCTGCAAATAATTGTACTGGAATTGTTCCTCCTTGAAGAACATGTGCAGGTGCAAATGTGGCAAAAAACGGAGCTTCCCCGCGTGTTTTCCGGATCCGATCAAGATGAGCAACGGCACTAACAACGCCCAAAGGTTGTTTGTCACAGCCTTGGATAACGAAAGCACCATGATAGCTATGGGCTTCAATTTGGTTTACAACCATTTGTGCCACAGCATTCCTGCTTTGTAATGAGTAACTCATTCCTTGGTTACTCTGTGCCGTTCCATCACACATAACAGGTGTTGAAAAATAAAAGGGTACACCACCATTTTGCCAAATCCGAATCGCTGCACGAGCGGATGTTTGAAAATCCATAATGTGAGCTGGATGGTCAGATGAACCACCAATAATTGCAATACGCGGAGCATTCTCTTCAAGTCGATTGTAAATCTCTTCGAGGGTCCAATCCGGGGTGCCCCCTTCATAGCTTGGACCTAGGATTTGCTTTGAACGATCAAGTAATCCAGCAACGGTGATTGGTTCGTTCGCTTTTCCTTGCACATTATCTCGGTAAGGATTCACCTTGTTTTCGATAAGAGGAAATTTATTGTTCATTCCACCTCTCCTTTCTAGCTTTTTTTTATTAGCCATACAAAACATACATGAGATACGCCATTCCTGTTCCCAAACTACTAAACATAAAAGCAAAACCAAGATTCCATAAAGAAATTTGATACGGATTCCGATTTGTTAACAGGCCTGTAATGGAGACAGAAATATTAAAGGGTCCTGCCATGACAGTAGATAGACCTGCAATAATTAATACAATTGCAATACTTATTGGCGGGATTGTTCCGAGCATTGGCTGTATTAATTCCCCGATAATACTCATCGTGACAAGTGGGTGAAAGCCAACCATTGCTAATCCCAAAAAAAGTAATTGAATGAATAAAAACACAGCGATTGGGTACTCCATTAATAAAAGAAATGGCACTTGAAGAATATCCATATACACGGTGTTATTTAATGATTGAATAAAAAATCCAACAGCAAGAAATAAAACAACATAATTTTGCAAATTTGATACACGTTGCTTCCATGCATTAATCCCAAACGTAAGATAGCTGCGGATTCGCCGAATCATTAATGCCCAAAAAAACGAGTACGGAATAATGATAAGAGCAACCGTCTCTAAAAATGACAGTTCAAAAAACTCACCTGTAAGGATAATCACAACGATAAAAAGAATTAAGTAACAAAGGAGCACCGTGATTTTCCGAAACACTTTCACAAGATCAACTGTATCCTGCTCTAAAGAAAATGGGTATTTTTTATACTTGCGACCGTTTAGCCATGTAATCAATAACAAGAAAAAGGAGAAACTTAAAAGCCATGGTAATAAGGAGAGGTAGCTTGCACCTGTAATATCAATCGACATAGCTACTAAAATTTCCATCGGGCTCCAGACGAGACAAAGGGCATAGCCCCGAAGCATCGCTTGACTAATAAATGTATCGCGTAACGTTTTACTAAGCTCTTTCATATTAGAAAAAACAACTTGGTAAACGAAAGGAAGCGTACCAATATTCAAGAACATTCCTATTAAATAACTAACAGAAGCTGTTCGACCAAAAAAGCTACCAAGGTTGGTCACATTCACGGTCAATAATTTATTCATTGTCCGATCATAGCGGCCAATAACAATAATGCTGTTTATAAAAGGTAAAACGACAAACATTGCGATCAACACAACGGTAGATGTCATCGAAAGAGGGATGTCTATTATTCGACTTTCTGTTTGAAAATAGAGCAAGAGCCCGACAAGAAGAAAGAGCCCACCAGTTATTTTGTAAAGGCGCTTTGCCTTAGGAAATGATAGAACAATTGAAAGAAAGACAATGGTTCCTATGGCATATTCAAGCCAAATATTCGAAAGAAAAAGACTAATAAAGAACAGCCCAACTAAGCTTGAATATAGGTAGATGATCATCTTTAATGAAACGTCATTTCTGTAGGTTCACTCACAATTTCCAGGTCGGGATGCTCCTTTGCAAAATTATATAGACATTCAGACATCCAAATCTCCTTTATGTCTAATGTATTTGCAATTCGTACAATCTTCACTTTATCCGGTGTGAGCGTATTACATGTCTTAATCCCAGCTTTTACAGCCAGTTCTGCTGTCGAAAGAAACATAGGAAGCTTAACAACCTCCACCACTGTACTCGTTAAAGCATTTGCATATCCTTTTTCCCATTTAATCTCTTCAAACACTTTTTTCGTCGTAAAATCTGCATGGCCAATGCCATTCGCATTCCCATGTGTCTTTTCTGTTAAGCCCAATACAACAATGCGTCTTACATCGGGTCCACCACTTGCATACGGCGTAGCGTATCGACCTGTAATATTAGGGTCCATACCGTCTCCCGAAATATCTTTTCCAATTTCATCAATGACCAGTACATCAATGTCATCAACCATGATACGCGGCATACGTTCCTTCGCTTCGAGCAAAAGTTCTGGTTCCTTGCTTTCAAATTCTTCTGCTGGAATTGCCACAATTTTCGCAGGGCGATCAAAGGCATTTTCAATTGTTGCTAGCCCAAAAATAACTGGTGTCTTTTCAATTACAATTTTCGCCATTTGCGGCACATGCTCATCCATATGCTTAAAGCTATATTTGTGAGCCGCTTCTGCTCCTTTTTGCTTCCCTAAACCAATCGTCACCATTTTCATCAATCCGCTTTCAACTTTTCCACGGAAGGCCGTGTGAGGTTTGATACGGTTGATAATAATAATTTTGTCGGCTTCGTACGCAAGCTTGTCTGTATAAATAGGCAAGCCATTTTCTAAACGCCCAACTTCGACAACTTCCATGCTCGAACGAATTGGAGCTTCCACCGTTTCTTCATTGACACCAAGCTGTGCAAGAACCTCCGCTTGCCCTTCATCAGTGGCACCACCATGACTTCCCATTGCAGGAACAATAAATGGTTCCCCTCCAACACGTTTCACACTACGAACAACCTCTCGAGTAATAATTGGAAGATCAGCAACACCACGGCTTCCTACTGCAATCGCCACTTTATCTCCACTTTTAATGCGTGAGAGAACATTCGCTTGTTCAATCGCAGTCCTAACCTCTGCAGGTACATCTTTGATTTCTGGTGCCACGAAACGCTGCCGAACTTTGAACATTTTAGGAATGGAAACGTCATTAAGTAATTTTTCAACAATCTCCAATTGTAACCCTTCTTTCATTTTGTTTAGGGGAAAGCCTAAGACTTCCCCCTTATGCGATTAATTCGCTTCTGCACGAATACGTTCAACCATATCTTCAGCCCAATCGTATTGCTCAAAGAAAGAATCATACATTGGCTGTGCAGCATCTCTCATTTGCTGACGGAATTCGTCACTAGGCGTTGTGAACGTGAGCCCCTGCTCTTCTAAATAAGCTTTGTCTTCCTCATAACTATTTTCTATTAATTCGAACTCATAGGCTGCCGCTTCTGTTGATGCCTCTTGAATCACTTCTTGCTGTTCAGGAGTGAGGCCATTCCAGAAATTAGAGTTAATAATGTACAAGTTAGGACTGAACATATGATAGGATTCTAAAACATCGGATTGTACTTCATACCAGCCTGACGCACGTAATGTCGCAATTGGGTTTTCTTGACCAGCGATTACGCCTTGCTCAAGACCTGTAAACACTTCAGAAATGGCAAGTGGTGTAACGTTTGTACCCATTAGCTCCCATAGCTCAATATAGTTAGGAATATTCGGCGTTCTAATACGGAACCCTTTAAAATCTTCCATACTTTCAATTGGTTTATCACTCGAGACCATACGGAAACCGTTCGCACTCCAAGCAAGTGGTTTTACACCGTGGATTTTTTCAAGATCAGCCGTTAACTCTTCACCAATTGGTCCATTTAATACGTTTTTCACATGCTCGTAATCTTCAAATAAAAATGGCCATTCGCCAACTGCAAGCTTTTCAACGGATGACTGCATAATCATTCCAGGAATACCCATCTCAATCGTACCATTTCGGACACCATCATAAAATTCCTGCTCAGCACCAAGCTGACTATTCGGATAAATCTCAACCGTTAAGGTTCCACCTGAGTTTTCTTCTACCATTGGCTTAAATACTTCCTTAAGCGCAACGTTTTGTGGATGGTCTTCAGCAAAATAGTGTGCAATCTTAATGTTTTTTGTTTCGACAGGTGCTCCGTCTCCATCTGAAGCTGTTGATCCTCCTGTTTCAGAGCCTCCACCACAAGCAGCTAGAACAAGGACTGACGCCATCGTCAATGCAGTTAAACCACCAAACAAACGACTTTTCTTCATGTTTCTTTCCCCCTTAATCATCTTTTTTATCAGTAACCATAATGGATTACTATCAGGTTAAAAAATTACTTTTTCACGCTGACAAGCTCTTTATTCACAAGGTATTTTGGTAAATTTCCCTTCACAACATCGGCAACATTTTGAGCAACTTTTTGTTTTAACTCAAGCTGTGATTCTTCTGAATACCAAGCCACATGTGGGTTTAGAATCACATTTTCCATTTTCAATAATGGACTATTAGAAGGAATTGGCTCTTCTTCTACAACATCAAGTGCAGCTCCAGCTATTTCTTCGTTTTGTAAAGCACGAACGAGTGCTTTTTCGTCAATCACAGGGCCTCTTGCTGTATTAATAATGAAGGCTTCCTTCTTCATTGCTTTAAACTGCTCATCACTTATTAACCCTTTGGTTCCATTTGTCAGTGGAGCGTGTACAGAAATAAAATCTGACTGTCTACATAATTCATTTAGTTCTAATAATTCAACACCCATTTCAGCTGCAACCTCTTTTGGCATAAATGGATCATAGGCAACAACCTTAATCCCAAACACTTGAGCTTTCTTCGCCAATGTTTGTGGAATTTTACCAAAACCAACAAGACCAAGCACTCGATCACGCAATCGATAAATTGGAATCCCTTTTTTATAATCCCATACGTTGTTTTTCACATAATCATTTAACAAAACGACTTTACGAGCTGCCGCCATCAAAAGAGCAAACGCATGGTCAGACACTTCATCCATGCAATAGTCTGTCACATTACCGACAAGGATCCCCTTTTCTGTAGCCGCTTTCAAATCAATCGTATTGACTCCCACACCATAACGTGAAATGACTTTACAATTTTCTAGCTGCTCAATTACCTTCCGGGAAATGGGCGCATATTGATTAATAATTCCATCTGCATCCTTACAAGCTTCAATCACTTCTTCTTCCGTTCGACACTGGGCACGAACTAGCTCAGCTCCAACCTCATTCAAGATTTCTTCCTCTGGTGCTAGTGAAGCAAATTCAAAATCTGTGATAACAACTTTAAATGACATATCTATCAATCTCCTTTTATTTTTTTACTGTGTCAGCCATTCAAGTGGTACGGTGACAAGCTGCGGGAATAATACGAGTAAAAATAGAACCGTAACTTGAACAAGTAAAAATGGCCAAATCCCTTTTGTGATCTCAATAATGCTGATTTTGCTAATTCCACATGCTACATAAAGAACTGTTCCAACTGGTGGTGTAATGAGTCCGATACATAAATTGATAACCATTAAGATACCGAAATAGACAGGGTCAATTCCAAGAGCAGTCACAGCTGGTAACAGCACTGGTGTGAAAATTAAGATCGCTGGAGTCATATCCATCACTACCCCAACCATTAAGAGGAAAACCATAATAATTAGTAATAAGACAACAGGACTTTCTGTTAAACCAGTTAAGAAAGAAACAAGCTCTGCCGGTATTTGTGCAACCGTAATAACCCATGATGTTACAAGTGCTGCTGCTGCAAGAAACATGACCACACCTGTTGTTTTTGCAGAAGCAACAAGCACTTCAGGTAAAGCTTTTATTTTTAAATCTCCACGATAAACTGTAAGACTAATGAGAAGGGCATACACACACGCAATAACTGCCGCTTCTGTCGGGGTAAAAATCCCACCGCGTAGACCGACAATAATGATAAAAGGTAAGAAAAGAGCCCAAACTGCTTGACCAAGCGCTCGAAGTCTTTCTTTCCCTGATGCTTTCTCCATCTTTTCATAGTTTCCACGTTTTGCGACAAAGTACCATGCGAAGATTAAACCGACTGCAAATAATAGTCCTGGAACAATACCTGCCATAAATAGCTGTGTAATTGAGACCCCGCCAATTACCCCATACATAATGAGCGGGATACTTGGTGGAATAATTGGAGCAATGATACCAGAAGAAGCTACAAGTCCTGAGGCCCGTCTGATATCATAGCCGCGAGCAGCCATCATCGGAATTAAAATTGCCCCAAGCGCTGCTGTATCTGCTACGGCTGAGCCTGAAAGACCTGCAAAAATAACCCCTGCGATAATCGTAACGTAACCAAGACCACCACGAATGTGACCAACAAGTGTTGTTGCAAAGTGCACAACACGCCTTGAAATTCCGCCTGCATTCATAATTTCACCAGCAAGAATGAAGAATGGAATCGCCATTAACGGAAAATTATTCGCTCCATTTACTAGCTGTTGAGTAACAATTTGCGGGTCAAAAATTCCCATTACTAACATCATTGCAACAGCGCTCATTAGCATTGAGAAAACAACTGGTACACCTAAGAACAAGAAGAAAAATAAAACGCCTAAGAAAACCCAAATCATGATGTGCTTTCCTCCTCTTTAGCCTTCGCCCAAGATGGGAGATTTTGATTTAAAAACACATATTGTACCGTCTGCACGAAACTCATAATAATCATGATAGAAGCAGCAAATGTGGCTGCAAAGAACAAGATCGATAAAGGCATACCAGTTGCAGGCCCATAACTATTACTGTTTACTACAATCATTTTTAAACCGCCATCGATAATAATCACTAATAAACCAATAATGACAATTTGATTAACAACATAGATAATTTTCTGACCAATCGGTGGTAGTACACCAAGTAAGACGTCAACCCCTAAATGAGAGCGATCTTTGAATGCTGCAATCGCACCTAAGAAAACAATCCAGACAAACAAATAACGCGCCATTTCCTCAGACCACGTGATCCCAGAATTAAAGCCGTATCTTAAAGCAACATTCATAAACACGAGAGTAACCATGGTAGTGAAAATCAATGTAATAGCTATTGTAAGAAGACCATTTAAAATCTTTAAAACTTTTTGCACCTTCAATCCCCCTATCTGTTTTATATTATAAAACCATGTTTTGTCATTTGGTTTATATTGAGATTTTATTGAAAACCCTTTCAAAAGTCAATCTAATTTTTGAATTTTTTGTTACCTAATATTTTTAATTTTTGAAATACTATTACATTACGGGATCTTTAAATATCCCTTATGTTTTGTAGAGAAACAATGCAAAAGAGTAAAAATAGTATAATTATTTAATGATTTACCTAAATCCATAAAATCATTTAATTTTTCTCTTTAGTCTTTTTTCAACTCCTTAAAAAAACGCAAGGTACCCGCCTAGTGGTGACAAGTACTGATGCCTGTTGCTAGACAGCTTTGAATTGGAGCTTTTCTTGACTTTTATACAAAGAAAAAAGCCGCAGCCAATACGCGCTGCGACTTTCTGTCACTTGCTTTCCTTAAAACACTCGCTCTTCAAATTGTGCAAGCTTTTCAAGAGATGATTTATCAACTTCTGCATGGAGACTGTTTCCATGAGAGTCCATTGTTACAATCGCTGCAAACCCTTCTACCTCAAGATGCCACATTGCTTCTGGAATGCCGAATTCCATTAAGTCTACACCTTTTACTTTTTTAATACAGTCAGCATAATATTGAGCGGCACCGCCAATGGCATTTAAATATACACCGCCGTGCTCTTGAAGGGCCTTTAACGTTTTTGGTCCCATTCCCCCCTTACCAATCACTGCACGGATACCAAATTTTTTCATAATATCACCTTGATATGGCTCTTCACGAATACTTGTTGTTGGTCCTGCAGCTTTTACATGCCATTCTTCATTTTCATCCTTAAGCATAACAGGTCCACAATGGTAAATGATTTGACCATTCAGGTCGATTGGCGCATCATGGTCCATGAGATAATGATGGATGGCATCACGGCCAGTATGCAGCATACCATTAATAATCACAACATCTCCAACCTTCAGTTGACGAATTTGTTCTTCCGTTACAGGTGCCTGTAATACAACTTCTCGTACCTCGTCTTTTACCTCGGCTGCTGCTGCAATTTCCTTTTCCTCACCGTTTAAATCGATGGTTTCATCATCTTTATACAACCATTGTTGGATCTCTCCTGTTTCAGGATCGATTTCAACCCCTAGGCGACGGAATGCCCAGCAATTGTAAGCAACGGAAACGAAAAAGCTCGCCGGAAGCCGGTTCATCACCCCAACCTTACAGCCAAGCAAGGTTGCTTCACCACCAAATCCCATTGTCCCGATTCCAAGCTTATTCGCATTTTCCATCACGTATTCTTCAAGCTTACGCAAATCTTCATTTTCATTTACATCATCAACCGTGCGGAAAAGCTGTTCTTTCGCTAACGCATAGCTTGTCGTCCGATCTCCACCAATTCCCACGCCGATAAACCCTGCACTACAGCCTTGACCTTGTGCCTGGTAGACTGAATGCATGATACATTTACGGATACCATCTAAATCACGGCCAGCTCGACCAAGTCCTTCTAATTCTGTCGGTAGGCTATACTGAATGTTTTTATTCTCACAGCCACCGCCTTTTAAAATCAATCTTGCATCAATATAATTTTCTTCCCATTGTTCAAAATGAATGACAGGTGTTCCTCCCCCTAAATTGTTTCCGCTGTTCTTCCCTGTTAAGGAGTCAACAGAATTGGGACGAAGCTTTCCGTCTTTTGTCGCTCTTTCTATTGCTTCATGAATCGCCTTTTTCATTTCTATTTGATTGACACCAACTGGAACTTTCATTTCAAATGTCGGCATACCTGTATCCTGGCAGATTGGGGATACGTTCTCATCAGCCATTTGAATATTTTCAGTAATCGTCGAAAGTGACAGAGCTGCTCTTGTCCCTGCATTTTCTTTTGCTTTCGCCTCAACAATCGCTCGACGTACATCATTTGGCAAATTTGTTGATGTTTCTACGATTAATTGATACATGCTTTCTATTAGTTTCTCCATCTTTTCTCATCTCCCTTTTCCGTACATGTATGTCCATACATGTACTATTATACGCTTTGCCAGAGCATTCTGAAAGTGGGAATAAGAAAGCGTGTACAAGTTTAAAAGACTTATTTCAGTTAAACCCCCCACCTTTGAGCAATATCCGTACAATATCCGTAATAGGAGTCCCATTTGCCACCAATGTCTTTAACATTTCCAATTCTTTCTTATCTAACTTCTCCGGTCTTCCTCCTAGTCGTCCTCTGGCTCTTGCTGCAGCACGGCCAGCTGCTGAGCGTTCATGAATAAGATTACGCTCAAATTCGGCAAAGGCTGCAAAAAGATGAAACATAAGTTGTCCCGTTGCACTAGCTTTGTCCATTGTGATGTTTTCTTGTAAACTATGAAAACTAATGCCTCGATCATTAAGGTCATTCACAATCTTGATTAAATGCTGCATATTCCTTCCTAATCGATCTAAGCGCCATACTACAATCGTGTCACCCGAACGTACAAATCGAAGAGCTTCTTCCAATCCTTGTCTTTTATCTTTGGCTCCACTAATTTTATCTGTAAATATTTCTTCGCAACCATGTTCTCTAAGAGCATCCAATTGTAAATCTAGATTTTGAATACCTGTTGAAACACGGGCATATCCAACCTTCATTAATTTCTCCCCTTGTTTTAAGTTTTTAACATAGATTTATTTACAGAGTTTATGAACGCTTATAGCTTATAGAAAGCTAGAAAACTAATTAAATTTTTATCTGTTCAGAAATTGTGACTTTTTGAACAAAGTTTTCTTGAAAGAAAAATAATACATTGCATTATTAGGTACTTTAATGTAGACTATGCATATGGGATATTTTTACATAACGTTTATCATTGGAGGGATATGTTTTGGAAGTTGATAAGGAATTACTCAAGGGGCATATTGATACGCTTATACTATCCCTCCTAAGTAAAAGAGATATGTATGGATATGAAATTGCAAAAATGGTTCGTTCTAAAAGTAAGGGTGCATTTGAATTAAAGGAAGGAACACTTTATCTGTCTTTAAAAAGATTGGAGAAAAAAAAATGGATTGTTTCTTATTGGAGTGACGAACAAGGAGCAGGGGCTCGCAGAAAATACTATCAAATGACTAATGAAGGAAACCGCAATTTCCATTTAAAAATCAAAGAATGGAACTTCGTAAAAAAATTAATTGATTCCTTTTTGGAAACATGTGAGGGGGATGAAAATGCGGGTAATCGATGAATATGTTGATAAATTATATAAACATGCAAATCCAAAAGATCCGGAAACAATGGAACTGAAAGAGGAAACCCGTATTCATCTTAATGAATCTGTACAGGAATTAATAAAGGAAGGCTATACGGAAAGTGAAGCATTTAAAATTGCAGTCGAACGTTTTGGTGGATTTGAACAGGCAGAAAAATTAATTTCGTTGATGGAAATTCGACAGAAAACATTTGCAAATTGGTTACTAACCGTTGGGATTTCAATTCTAGTGTTGGTTAGTTTTATGTTTGGTTTTTTCTTATACTTAGGGAACGTTCATGATGCCCACTTCGCAGATATAGGATATAAGATTGGCGAAAATATCTCATTAATGGACTCAGAGCTAACAGATACTTTGTTTGTTGATGAACCTTTAATTTTTAAAGCGTCTATATATAGTAAAGAAGCAAGGGAAAGCAATCCTCAGAAAGCTGACTTTACATTTGAAGGCAACAAACGATGGGTTCCTGATCTATTTAAAAGGGACTTGTACTACGAAACAAATCAATTTTTTGTTTCACTAGAAGTTATAGATGTTCGAGCGATTGGTTTCTTTTTATTTGCTATTGGTTTTACAATTTATTATGTCTTGTTTACTGTATGGGGATTAATCCAATTGTATCATGCGAATAGATTTAAAGTTGTTTGGATTTTATGTCTTGTAATGCTAAATGTTGTTGGTTATTTATTATTTTTGACCAAAAGCAAAGGAGAATTTAGAAAAAAACACCTAAATATAGGTAGGGAAAGCTTATGAATATTAATTTTAATACAAAAGAGCCTCGTTATATTCAAATCGTTCGGTATTTCATATACCAAATAATAAATGGAAAGCTTATACCTGGCGAAAGCATACCATCAAGGAGGGAGTTGGCTTCTATTCTTGGCGTAAATGTTAATACTGTTCAAAGGGCGTATAGTGAATTAGAAAGACAAAAAATAATTGTTACTGAATTAGGCAAAGGGAGTTATATAGAAAATAATCATCTAAGAATTAAGCAAATTCGTACAAGTTTAATTAATAATTCTCTGGATACTTTTTTAAAGCAAATTGAACCATTGAATGTTGATTACGATGAATTGGTTACTCTTATTAAAGAAAAATATTATTCTCAAAGTTAGTAATTAACAGATTAAAATCTACTTTTTTATGTTACAGACAGAATTGTTATATTTTGATTGATAGCTGCCCAATGCTTTGCTATTATTGATATTTGTTTTTTAATATCTTCATCCGAAGGATAAGGAACTGACAATGGTTTTTTATTTGTCATGTTAACTTCACACACCCTTCAGGGGAATTAATAAATTAATTTTTATCAATAGGTAAAAGAATATAAGAGGTGAAATGTATGCTAGGCAATCAGTTGATAGTAGAATTGAAAAGAGCGTGTACGGTGAAAAATTTATTATTATGGGCAGCAATTCTTATTGTGATTCCAACTATCAGGTTTTACACCATAAAAGAAGGATACCAGTTTTCTGATCCCATTGAAGTGTTTCAAGAGATGGTATCAACAATCATTTCGTTACTTTTCCCTGCTCTAGCTATTATCATTTATTTACCATCCTTTCTGCAAGAGCAAAAAAATAATTTTATTTCTTACACTCGTACCAGAACCTCACTCAATACTTATTTACTTAGCAAAGGCATAATAAATGCCTGTTTGACGGGAATAGTTATGTTTTTGTTGGTATTTCTTACGTTTGTTTTTGCAGTGTACGTAGAGCCTCATTTAGGAATAATTTATTATTCACCTATAGACGAGAACTCAGTCATTCCTAGAGTTACTTTCTCTCAGTTCTTATCATATGGAGATTTAACATATGGAGTGATTTATTCTTTGTGGGTTTCCATAAATGCGGTAGTTTATTCTACTATTGCCTTTATGTTACTGCTTATCATAGAAAATCCTTTTGTGGCTTTATCTGCTCCATTTCTTTATTATCATATTTTCAACTTTATAACAGGTGTACTTGCAGCACCATGGTTTTCACCATTAAGTACTATTTTTCCATTCAACATTGTAGAACAAGCTTTATGGACTGTATTCGTACCATTTTCATTTTTGTTAATCGTTATAATAGGACTCTATATTTTTGCAATTCGCAACCGAAAAGAATGGATGATATAAAGATGAGACAAGGAAATCTTTACATAAGAGAGTATCTTGAAGATGTGATCAGTATTAAATGGCTGGCTATAGGAGTTGTTTTTTACTTTTATGGTTTTATGCTAAAGAAGGAAGTCTTTAAGTCCGCTTATGAAATGGGTATTTCTTTTAATAATTGGGACATTACGTTGCGTTTGTTGAACGACATGTACCTTATTGTATATTTCATAATTCCTATCGTGCTATTTATTTCAATAAAATCTATTTTAGTAGATTTTGATTATCAGATTTTAATTCGATTAGGTTCATTCAAAAAATGGGTATACCATTCCCTTAAACATTTTTGGCTGAAAAGTATTCCTCTATTGTTCTTATGGTTATTTGTATCCCTGTTTATGATGATAGGGTTTCCTTATTCATGGAATTGGAGCCAACTTAGTGGATCCAATCATATAACTAATACCCTTTATGAATTAGTTAAATTTTTTGAATTACCAATATTGGTATTTATAGCACAGCTAATACTTTTGGTGTTAACACTTTCGTTGTTACATTCAATTTTAGCAACTGTATATGTGTTGACCAAAAGCAAACATTTTATGATTTTAATTAGTGCAATGATTTTTCTTGGAAGTATTATAGGATTTAAATTATTACCGAAGGAAATGGCCTTTCTGTCTCCAACTACTTATTTTTCAATTACAAAAGCAGTTAATTCGTTTAATTCCCCTATTTCAAGTTATATTGTTGTACTGGTGTTTGGTTTACTTAGTGTCTTATATTTAAGAATCATAGACCTTAATAAAAAAATGTATGTTCAATCTATAAAATCCTATATCCCCATAGGAATTTACTTAATTTTATGTTTAATAGGTATAATCTCGACAGCTAATTCATTAAAACCTTTTGAATCAACGATTTGGGATGTTTGGGTAATGTCTTTTAGAGGTTCAAATGCAGAAAATTTTGCTTATCTTCCTTTTTTCTTTTATTTAATCGTATTCTTTGGTTTTATTTATCTGGTTCAGTTATTTTTAAGTAATGAAATTGAACAGCTAGGATACTACAAAATTATTCGCTATAAAAATTTAAACAAGTGGTTTTGGAGTTGGATGAGAAAACTATTAATAGTAGTGATTTTATTTCTTTTTGTATTAATGGCATTTGCTCTTTTAATAGCTGTATATTTTGGAATGAATACTGATTTTTATGCAACTGTATTGCCGAATTCCTTATATGAGGTTATTTATCATTTCTTTATTAACGGTTTCTTACAAGTTGTTTTTTATATATTTGCTGTGTTTATTGTTTCATGGTTAAGCAAAGAATCAATCCACGGTGTATTACTAATTAGTTTGCTCATGGTATTGATGTTACCAGGTATTAATTCGGTAGGAATTATTCCAGTAGGACTAAATAGTATCGTTTACTTAACTAATTTTTCTCCATATTATCTAACATTTATTCTAATTATAATGAATACTCTCGCTTTGGGAGTAATTAATTACTTGTTTAAACGAAGTTTAAAAATATAGGTGGGGTGAAAGTATGTCTATTATTTCATTAAAAAATGTAAGTAAAACTTATAAGGGGTTAACTCTTTTTGATGATGTTGACTTAAATGTTGAAAAAGGGAAAATATATGGCATTATAGGTCCTAATGGTTCGGGTAAATCAGTCTTGTTTAAGATGATATGCGGCTTCGTATTCCCGGATAACGGCACGATTTATGTTGAAGGCGAAGAAATTGGAAAAAGTAAAAGGTTCCCTGATAATTTTGGTATTATTATAGATCGTCCAGGTTATATTGCAAATAAAACTGGATTTCAAAATCTGAAAGAATTGGCGTTAATTAGAGGGAAAATTAGTGATGAAAAGATTGCTGAAACAATGAAAATAGTAGGGTTACAACCGCAGGCAAAGCAAAAAGTTAAGAATTATTCTTTAGGAATGAAACAAAAACTAGCTATTGCACAGGCTATTATGGAAGACCAACAAGTTCTTATTTTAGATGAAGCATTCAATGCCTTAGACGCAGAAAGTGTAGATAAAATCCGGAATCTGTTATTATCCTTCAAAAATGAAGGTCGTACTATTTTAATCACAAGTCATAATCAGGAAGATATTAATGTTCTTTGTGATCATGTATTTCGTATCAATAGATATAAACTGGAACCGGTCATTTAAAAAATGAAAAATTAAGAACGCTGATAATCAATTAGACTATCAGCGTTCTTGAAACCTGAGATTAATTACTTCTCCAATATCCCGTCACTTGAACATCTACTGGTGTATCTAAATCATTGCTAAACTGAACTCTTGCACTAGTTCCAGCTGGAACTGAGTTTGGTAAACTACGAAAATCGTTATCAGTAACATTTCTAACCCATGAACCTGTCCCGGAACTAGCTTGCATTCTCGCATCGACCACGTAGCTACCGCCAACGCTGCGGGAATCTAAATGACCATATGTTCCTGATGAAGCTTTTGTTTGGTAACCGGTGTAACCACTTCCATTAAATTTACCAACAGTAGTGTTGTAGTAAGAATAACTAGTACCTGCTTGTACTGCCCCACCAAAAGCTAATAAACCTACGGCCAAACCTAAAACTGCTAACTTGTTCTTTTTCATCATAGTCACCATCCTTTAAAATATGTAATACTTGTACACATGTACTATTGTACTGTGTGTACTACCACTTTATAATAGAATGAATTGTAAATTTCTTCAATGAAATTTACAATATTTTAACATATATTTCAATAAATAGTATAAAACCACTATATAAGAATGATAGTTTACTAGTATAAAAATATCATAAATCTCAGATTTCACTCTTTACGAAAAATTTAGAAGATGAGCCTAAACATATTTTTAGTCACAATTTTAATACAAGTAAATATCCGCCGGTAGAACCGGCGG
>NZ_ANNK01000143.1 GCF_000334155.1 Halalkalibacterium ligniniphilum
ATGTGCTTCAATGATTTCGACATCTTTCATTTCACATAACCTTCTGAGAATAGCACCTATATCTTTTCTCAGTTTTCCATAAATGACTTTTCTTCTGTACTTTGGTATGAATACGATGTGATACTTACAATTCCATCTTGTGTGTGATAAACTATTGTCACTCGACATGAGTAGATCTCCTTTCGTTTTTTAGAAGTTGGTTTGACGGCCATCTTCTATTATAACGATTGGAGATTTTTTCTGTCACTTTACCACTCTAGAAGTTTTATTTTCACACGTGTAGAACACGTGGTTTTAAACCCATATAATAAAAAACTGCCTGCTCCTCAAACAGGAACAGGCAGTTCTACTCTTTTCAAGCATTTTTTCATTCCCTAATGGTGACCATGCTTCGACTTTCATTCCTTTTGGTTGACAGTAACCTCTCAATTTACCTTGATGCCAGTTCTCATAACTTGATGTATCCTCTTCTATTTAAGCCTTACCTTTTTAATTCATTACAACAGGCCCATTTGCTGTGAAGCTGGTGAATAGGTGTCTAAATGATTGTTCCGGTTAATGTAATGAATAAGCGGCTTACGCTCGTCATGCTTCCACTCAATTCGAGTGACACTTGTATTCTCAATTTGAAAAGGCCGATGAAAATTTGCCCAAGCTTCGCCAAGCATAATATACATGAGAAAAATGCTGATAAACCCACCATGAGACACAATCACAACATCCTCATTTTCATGAGCACGAAGCAGCTGCTCTACCACATAGTGGCATCGCTCAGTCAGTTGTTCAATTGTTTCAGCACCTTCAATTTCAGATGTTAAAATCGTTTTTGTTCGTACTTCAGGATACGTATTGTAAATCTCTTCCCTCGTCATTCCCTGAAAAGGACCTAAGTTGACTTCCCGAACCTTTTCCCACTTATGAACCGTACGTTCCTTCATTTCACCTAGGAAAAGAGCCGTTTCATATGCTCGTGACAAATCGCTGCTGTAAATATAATCAACAGGAATTTCTCGGAAATATTGGGCTAATTTTTTTCCTTGTTCCAATCCTAAAGGGGATAAAGGAAATTCCAGCCACCCTTGAATTTTTCCTAGTCGGTTTCCCATTGATTCTCCATGACGAATCAAATAAACATTCATATGCTCCCCCTACTCTGACCAGTCATATCGAAACTGCTTACATTTTGTTTCAATGTCATCAAGCAGCGTCAGCAAACGATCGATTTCCTCCACGCCTGCTTCATCAGGATCAATCGATTCAAGCATTGTTAATACACTGTTAAAACGGTTTTGCAAATATGTTAATTGATCTTTTTTATTATGATTGGCTCCACCCACTGCTGTCTCTCCTTTTAACCTCGCAAAATTAATACAAAAAGTGTAGCAAAAAACCATCATCCACTCAAGTAACCAGGTTTAATGATTATTATAAGAGTTTTAAAGTATTGAAAGAGTTTTTTCTTCCTTTGATTCTCATATCTCTATAACAAGCTAATACTCCCTACTAAAACAATAGGGGAGTGGTTCATATGCTACAGCGCTAACATCTTGCAGATCATATTTAGTAAGCTTTTGATAGGCTACAAGATTTATAACATTGCATGCTAAAAGGTCTTTTGCTTTCATTGACATTAGCTAAACCAACTGCTCATAATAATGAGGTAGTAAAAAGATAGGAGTAATTGACATGTATAAACAAGTAACCAAACCCAAAATCACAATTAAAAATGATGCTTGGGAGGCTTATCTAGATGTAGAGCAGTATGGTAAACCAACTCTATCAAGTATAGAATTTACTACCACTCATCTCTGTAATATGAGATGTAGACATTGTGCTGTAGGACATACCCTCACAACTAAAGACTCTAAAGCACTTCCTCTAGAGCTATTACTGCAAAGATTAGAGGAAATTCCTACCTTGAGGACAATAAGCATAACAGGAGGAGAGCCTATGCTGTCCTTAAAATCAGTAGAGAACTATGTTTTACCCTTATTGAAATATGCTCATAGCAGAGGCATCTATACTCAGATAAACTCTAATCTCACATTAGATCTAGACAGATATAAGCTCATAGCACCCTATTTAGATGTATTACATATCTCTCATAACTGGGTAACAGAGGATGAGTTTATCGATACTGGCTTTGCTATGATGGAAAGAAAGCCTACTAGAGAACAAAGAAAAGCATTGTTTGACAGGATGATAACTAACGCTAAGGCTTTATCTGATATGGGCGTTTTAGTATCTGCTGAGACAATGCTAAATAGCAGAACAGTACCTCACATAGAAAAGATTCATAAGCAGGTTGTTGAGGAGATGGGATGCAAAAGGCATGAAATTCACCCTATGTATGACAGTGGATATGTTAGTATGACAGCATCCTCCAAGATGCAAGATTCATTACATGCTATGGATCCAAGTGACTTCGCAAGTGGGCTTGAAGTCGCTAGCCTTGAGGAGATTCGCCAAGGTATTCATCGCCTTCTCGATTGTCGCCGTAAAGACGTTTGGATGCTTTTTGGTACATTGCCTTTCTACCCTTGTAGTCGTACGAAAGAGGATTTGCAGCTCCTTGAACGATTATATGCTGAACCGAATGTCACCGTTCGAAATGATCCTGATGGACGAACACGGTTAAATGTGAACATCTTTGATGGCAATATTATTGTCACTGATTTTGGAGATACACCACCACTTGGCAATATTCAATCGACGCGATTAACGGATGTCTTTGATTCTTGGCTTCAAACAGAGACGGCGAAATCATTAAACTGTCATTGCCCTGCTGTTCAATGCCTCGGACCAAACATCCTCGTAAAAAATACGTACTATCAAGACATAGATTTTTCTAAGCGTACAGCGAATCTTTCACTATAATCGATCACACAAAAGGAGAACAAGCAGTCAAAAGCTAAGGCTTGTTCTCCTTATTTTTCAATAAAAAAGGGCAGAGCTTTCGTTCAAAATCATAAGTCAAAGAATCCCTTACCCTCTCACTGATTTCATGTAAGCTTGCGCAGAATACCTGACGAACTTGCTTTTAATCTATTTGAGAAGCCACCACTTATAAGTTGTTTTACCTTGGTTGAGTTGTTGCGAGAAAGCCGAAGGATAAATGATCTTGAACTGGAATCCAAGCACCTACCCCTTGTTGCGTAATATTTTTTACTTCAAGCTTTGCTTTTCCTCCTTTAAATGTTAAGAACACTTCTCCATAGGTCACCTTCCCTTTTTCATTAGCTGCAGGAACATAACTGTATAAATAACCTAATTGTTTTGGCGCAACGTTATACGTTTGACTTTTTTTCGTCCCTTGTCCAATAACCGTTTCAAAAGATAATGGCAATCCTGTTTTTTCTGTTGCTTTCATCATCATCATTTTTTTCACTGTATCGCTTTTCGGGATCTCTGCGGTTAATCCCCCTGTTACTTTTTTTTGTTTTTCCTGGTTGTAGGTCAGCCGTTGAGGCGATTTTCCGCCACGATTGTCGATAAAATTGGTGTTGACCTTTTGATACTCCCAATTCACATTTGTTTCAGTCGATTCATAGGCAAGGGGCCATTCACCTAAATAGATCGACGCTCCAAAACCGACCACCAGCTTTGACTCGTTCATTGATGACTCGTTAAACATTCGGATCAAGTCAGGGTTTTCAATTTTTACATCAGTCGAATCAAGGAGTGCTTGTGCCAACTTGCTCGGTTGCAATTGCGGCAAATCTTGTGCTGGATTAGGATACGTATTTTCTTTTGAAATCAGTAAAACCGAGCCGGGAATTTTCGAGCTCTCTTTTGCATCTTTTTCGTTTCCTTCAGCTAATCCTTGAAGTGGCATTAGCACTATTAAGACTACAATACAACCTAGAAGTGCTTTTCTCATGCAAATTCCTCCTTAACTTTAAGAAGTGCTCCTGTTTTTCATATTGTTTTCATTCACGTAAAAAAATATCCATTTGTTTCGTTCGCCTTGCTCTTTAGGTAAAATAGGAAGGGAAGAAAGGAGCGAGCACATGGAAAAGATATCTATTTTATTTATAGGAGCAGGGCGGATGGCAGAAGCGATATTCGCTGGTATCATTCGGCATCAGCCTGAAACGTTTGACAAAATCATCATCTCAAATCAACAGGATAAAGAGCGGCTGGAAGCATTAAAACAAACCTACGGTGTGATCACAACCCATGATTGGACGTCAGCTGTTTCCCATGTGGATGTTATCTTATTAGCCTGTCCGCCAGGTGCTCATCATGATGTACTTAAAACATTAAATCCCCTTTTAACAGATCAGTTTGTCGTGACCGTTGCAGCCGGAATTGGTCCTTCGATTCTAGAAGCTTCCTTACCAAGTCACACTCCTGTCGCTTGGGTGATGCCAAACACAGCAGCTGTAATTGGGGAATCCATGACAATTTACACGTACGGCTCTCATGTTGAAGAGCATCATCGCCGAATACTTGAAACGATTTTAGCGACAATCGGTTCTTTCGAAGAGCTTACAGAAAAGCAGGTTCACCAGCTTACTGCTGTCACTGGAAGTGCGCCTGCATTTTTTTATCTTTTCGCTGAAGCACTTGAACAAGCAGCCCTTTCCTATGAACTCAAACCAGAACAAGCAAGAAAGCTTGTCATTCAAATGCTCGCAGGAAGTGCAAAAATGTTAACCAAATATCAAAACCCTGCGCTTCTAAGGGATCAAGTTACATCACCTGGAGGCTCTACAGCTGCAGGACTTGATTCACTGCGAAAGGATCAGCTAGAGAGAGCCATTCTAAATGCTGTTAACGCCTCAAACGCCCGTGCACAAGAATTAGCTAAATGAATCAATGTTCAGCAAAAACCTGCATGAGCGGCTCGCCTTCCCACTTAGATGGAAACGAGTACACCAAGTAACACTGAGCAACCTTTCAATCAAGGGGTGTGAGCGACATGCTTCTTGCTTGATCACCCTATAAGCTCCGTCCCCTTTTCCACAGAGAAAAACCGTCAATGACTGCTTGTCATGACGGTTTTTCTCTTCCTGTAAGCTTTTCGATTCTCGGGTAAAAGGTTTGAATGACTGGTCCCATTAAAAACGTGACAAGAATCGTTCCTACTCCAATCGGGCCACCTGCAAGAAAGGCCATTATTAATGCGATGACCTCTGCAACTGTTTTTGCTGTGCTTACCTTTACCTTTAACATTTCTTGAATAACAAGCATAAAGCGATCAATAGGGATAATAGCAAAATTCGCTTGAAGATAGGTAGCTATCCCCATACCCATACATACAATCCCAAAAACAAGAATCCCTAACTGTAAAAAAAGATTAGAAAGCTGAATATCCTTAAATACAATCAATAGCCAAAAATCAATTAAGTAGCCGAGAATAAGCACAGTTATAATCGAAACAACCTCAGGACGTCTTTTCCCTAACAGTGCATTTAAGCAAATAAGAAGTACTCCTATAAAAATGACCCAATTCCCCACTGTAAAAGGGGTACGGTTTGCTAATCCAATATTTAAAGCATCCCATGCCCCTGTCCCAAGATCAGCTACTATCGTCAGTGTAATTCCAAAAGATAAGAATAATAAACCAATGAAAAAGAACATTCCCCGTTTAAAATGACTCATAAAAAAAAGCTCCTATCCCTTTCCTTCTACTAAACCTTAGCCTTTTTACCCCGTTTTCGAGCCAGTCTGCTTCCCAATTTCTTCACTTATTATTCGCCAATTTCCGAGGAAATAATAACCTGTTGCCACAATACTACTGACGACAAAGCTTAACCCAATTCCTAAAGCAATTCCTTGCTCTCCTAGCCATTGTGAACAGAAATAAGCGAGCGGGAAGCGAAGCGCCCAGAAGGAAATAATATTTAAAGTTAAAACCTGGACCATTGCCCCTGCAGCGCGGACAATTCCATTTAGTACAAAATTTATGCCTAAAAACGGGTAAAAGAAAGCAATTGTCCGGACATACATCGTCCCAAACTCAATCGTCGCTGGATCTTGAACAAACAGACGGATGAAAAATTCTGCACCGATAAACATTACTGTACTAATCGTCAAAGAAACCCCAACAATTAAAAGTGTTGCTTGTTTAGCTGTTTCTGTTACACGCTCCCATAATCTCGCACCAATATTTTGGCCTGCAATGCTATTTACTGCGGATCCAAGTGTTAAAGCTGGAAGCATAATTAAGTTATCAAGCCTTTGAGCAGCCCCATACCCTGCAACTGCCTCCTCGCCGAAACTTGTGACAACGGTCATAATGGCCATCATTCCAGCAGAAATCGCCATCATTGACAATCCCGCAGGTAGCCCCATTTTAAAGAGAACAAGAAAATATTTTCGCTCTGGAAGATATGGAGCTTGAAAGGGAACGCCAACTTTTTTGATCGAATAGACAAGTCCATATAGAAAGGCCGCTCCTTGTGAAAGAACGGTCGCATAGGCCGCCCCTTCAACGCCCATGTTAAACCCTGCAATAAAGAGAGGATCGAGCAGCGCATTTAGGATAACTGCCATTAAAATAAAGCGAATCGGAGTTTTGCTATCTCCTAGAGCACGCAGGACCGTACCGATAAAATTGTAGCCAAACAGAAATAGAATCCCGATAAAATTAATTTGTAAATACGATTGAGCAACGGGTAGCATTTCCTCAGGTGTTCCCATAAAGCGTAAAATCGCCCCAGAAAAGAAAAAACCGACTAAACCAAGCAGAAGAGCAAGAGAGCCTAGCACAAACACAAATGCATTTAAGGACTCTTTTAATCCTGCTTCATCCTTCGCACCTCGCCGCTGGGACAAAACCGTCAAGGTAGCCCCATTTAAGCCGATAATAAAAGATAGCACTGTAAAAACAACGGTCGACGACAAGGCAACGGCACCGAGCGCATTTGCACCGAGTAAGTTTCCCACCCAAAGGCTATCAATGAATTGAAAGGACGTTTGCAATAAGTTACTTAAAAAAATCGGCCAAGAAAAAAGTATCATTTTTTTCGAGATGCTACCCTCAGTAAAATCAAGCTGCTGCTTCGTTTTCATTACGTTCACCTTTTTTCAGCATCTTTCATGAATTGGACAGTAAAGGATGTCCTTTTTTTAGTCGAAACAAAGAACACTTCTCACCCTTTGATAAGAAGTGTCTGCATTTTCTTCATTAAAATCAATGCTTATTCCCTTATACAAGCTCAAATGTCTCTGTAATGTGAATGCTGTCTTTGACTGATTGAACGATCGGACAGTTTTTCCGTGTAACCTCCAATGCCTTCTTCACCTTTTCTTCCGAAGCATCGGTCCCAGCAATCCGAAAGTGAAGATGGATATCTGTTACTTCATTCACGTTCGCTTCATTTCGTTTTACATCTGCTTCAATTTGAATATCAGAAAAAGAAATGCGCATTTTATTTAAAACTTTTCGTAACACGCCCCCACTGCAAACAGCTACAGATGATACGAGTAATTGAAACGGACGGAAACCATATGCCTCGTCTCCTGATACCTCTAATCGACCGAACGCCAAGTCCGTAACAAATCCATTCTCTTTCATTTGATAGTGCATTATGCTCTCTCCCTCTTCTTTTTTTCTATTTTACCACGTTTAGAGGGAAAGCATCTTTTTTGTGATTTGAAAAAATCATTTCTCCGCAAATATCTTTTTCCCCTTACAATGTGTAAGGAAACTTTTTTCGGAAACCGTAACAAATGAACAAAGAACTTTGTTGAAGGGAAAGAGTGTCATTAAAGACCCACTGAATGGGTTTCCCTTTTACACCACATCCACTCACCAATTCTAAAGAATTTTTATTTCTTTTCATTTTTCTGTCCTGTAAACGGGTCATGCTCTTCGAATAAGGTGAGCTGCTCCCCCATATAATTTTCTCTTAGCTGATTTCTAATGTATTCTTGTATCTTCTTTTTATTTCTTCCTACTGTATCAACATAGAATCCTCGACACCAAAGCTTCCGATTCCCATATCTGTACTTTAAATTTGCATGGCGTTCAAATATCATTAAGCTACTTTTTCCTTTTAAATAGCCCATCATAGCGAATGTCTTCGTTCCGTGATACTTGGACTTCAAATGAGTAACTACGTCGATAAACTTCTGTGTTAAAAAAATTATACTTTCTTAAATGTGGAACGTAAAAAGGAGGTAGTCAGCAATGTGACCACCTCCTTTTTGGTCCAACCCATTATCAAGTTTTTTTATTCAATGAACAATCTGGGGTCGTAACGAGCTTTGTCTTTTGGAGACACCTCATTTCATTCATGTTAAGAACACGCTTGAAATTCTACAGTTTCCTCCAATGTAATCACCTCATTCAAAGTGCTTACTACAAAAAACGTAACTTAACCTATTGTATCTTTGAACAACGACTTGATGTAAGATGGTGTCGGAGAGAACAACTTGATGCTGTCCTCGTTAGTTATCATGTCCCTTTTATCAAAACTTATACATCTTTTTTATTTAAATGTTTAAGTTCTTCTGTTGCTTGTTTTGTCGCTCGAATAATCTCCTCTGAGCTTTCTTTTAAATGAGAAGCCGTTTCTGTAATCGTTTTAACATCCTTGGTTATGTCTCGGACGACTTGAGAGACGTCTTTTGCAGCCATCTTAACTTGAGAGACAATTTCTTCGCGGTTTTCCCGTAAATAGGTAAGCATCTCTGCTGAAGTATTTTTTACTTCTTTTGTCCCTTGAATCAAGCTTTCTCGCCATTTCTTCTTACTGACAATAACAGCTAAAGTAACGGCACCGCCAATCCACAACCCTTTGCAAAGAACACGACATGATGAGGGCTGGGCCTCATACCGATTTTGCTTTACCTTCTCCATAACGTACCTCCCATTCGATGATTTCCTCTATATCTTAACAAGATTCGCATAGTGGTTAAAGAATGGAGAAGGAAAAAGTTAGACTAATTGAATGAATAGCCATTCAATTTACACTGTAAAAAAAGTTTTACTTCCGTGTTTTATGCTGCTGATCTCCTGCTTTTCCATTAAAAAATCAAGATGTCCAAATGTCTCTGAGAATGTTAGCTCTGGTTGTTTCTCATGCATGTCTGGAAAAAGCTGTTCACAAATTTGACTTGCGGTCATCTTTTTTCTTTCGATTATTTTCTTAATGACAGCAGCTCTTTTCTCATGGCCTTTTAAGCGCTCTTCCACAAGCTCATTCACATTTTCAATCACAGGTCCATGCCCTGGATACAATCGTTGAATGTTCATATCAGAAAGCTTCCGTAACGAATATCGATATTGGAGCAATGTTTTTGGTCGAGAAAAGCCGTTATAAGGTGCTTCCAATATGGCATTAGATGAGATTTTTGCGAGTAACACATCCCCACCAATCGCCGTTCCTGTCTCATGATGAACGAGCATAATATGACTTTGTGCGTGACCTGGAACTTCATACACAATCCAACCAGGTAATGATAAAATGCTGTCCCCGTCTCGTACTTCAAGATCGATGGAAGCTTTTTCAACATACTTCATATACACACGATTTGTCATTCTCACTTGCTCCATTTTTTTCAATGAAAGCCCATGCTCTTCATAAAATGAATGAAAAAATGAAACATACTGCTCAAAAAAAGCTTTTTCTTTCCCGAGCCATGGCTTTAAGTAGGGGTGTCCAATGAGACGGGCATGCTTTTGAAGACGGGCTGCTAACCCAACATGATCCGGATGGTGATGTGTGAGAATAACTTGATCGATGTTTTCTGGCTTATATCCTAGCTCCTTCAGTTGCTCCTCAAGACTTTGCCAAGCTTCTTCTGTTTTGGGACCCGCATCGACCAATGTGACGGTATCCGTAACGATTAAATAAGAATGGACAGGTCCAACGAGGAACGGTGTTGGCAGTGTTATTTGATGAATGATTGGAAGAATCAAGTATACCTACCCCTTTTACTTTATTTGATTCAATGAACGAGAAAAAAGATGCCTAACAACACCAGTTAAGCACCTCCAGCTATTATTAATTGTATGCTTCTGTTAGATAGTCATCTGTTTCTAAGCGGTCAAACCCATTATTGTCAGCTTTTTTTAATTCTTTGATTTCGATTTTAAGCCGCTCAAGTGTATTCTCCATATCTTCTAGCATTTTTCTCTCAGAAACGGTCATGAAACTCTCCTCCTAATTATCTGACTGAATAATTGAATGTTCTGACAATAATAGATGTAAAAATTTTTCTCTTACAAGCAAATCGATTGAACGCTTGTTCAGTTCGTTCTTACACCCTTTATCATAGCAATTTAGTAAAGTTAAAAACATTCTAACAATATAAAAGTCGTTTGTAAATCCTTTTTACATTTTGTATTCGCTTACATTTAAATTTTTTTTTAATGACATGCACATTTTTTGTTTGTGGATAATGTCGCCAATTTGTTCAAATTATGTTGATAATATGGATAAGGTTGTGTATATCCTCATTTTTCATTCGGTGAACATGTGGATAAAAGTTAGAGCTTGGCTATCTCCCTGTGAAGTTACCCCTCCTTCAACGTGCATATAATTTCGCAGAAAACCCATTTGTTGCTTCAGCCAAAGATACTCCATGTCATCATTAAGGGTTTCATGGCTTCAATCCGTCGGTTCCTGATTAGTTTTCTGTCAGCTGCTGTAACTTACCTCTGAATATTTCATTTTTTTATTCATTAATACAGAGATGACAATTCGACGCAAATCGACTTTATTGATAAATTCAAAACATTGTAACAAATAAGGAGGACTATAAATTATTTTTTGGGGTACAATATGTAATATAGAAAAAAATCTTAATAATAAAGGTTTGGTGCAAGATGAGAAAACAATTGTCATTTGAAGAACTTGTTCTTGAGAATAAAAGAAAAATTTTGAACGATCCAGAAGAAATGTCGAAACTTGAAGATCGTTTAGATGAACGTAAAGCAAAAGAGTTCGCCAAAAACGAAAAGAAATCTTCTGCTTCCTAAAGCATCTATTTAAAAGAGCTGACTGCTAATTAAGTCAGCTCTTTTTCTGTGGAAAAGCGGACGGAGCTTCAAGGGGCTGAAGCAACGAAGCCCTTCCGCTCACACCACTTCATTGAAAGATTGCTCAGCATTGTTTAACGAACTCGTTTTCATCCGTGCGTGAAAGCGAGCCGCTCATACAGGTTTCTGTTTGTAATCCCTTAATGATTTGTGAAAAAACAATCTCACGTATTCCTTGCCTTTCATTCCATAAATGATGTCTTCCCTCGTCAATCAATAGTAGGTCGCTATTGGGGAATTTTTTCTTTATCCACCTTAAATTTTCTTTCCAATGAACGGTTGTATCTTTTGTTCCTTGAAGAACTGTGATTCCTTTTGTCTTTTTCGCTTCCTTCATGTTCACTTCTTTTTTCCATTTGACTAAAGAGGAAAACCAATTTATTGGTAACGTATGATGCTGCAAGGGGTCCTCCTTCATTTTCTTTAAAAATATCGGGTCGGATGAATGTTTTCGATACACCCTTTTTATCTCAGAGCGAATCGGTTGTACAAGAGGAAAAACACGTTCTGCAAGCAAGCCAAAAGGAATTGTATAGAGAGGTGCTGTTAAGACAACTTGGTTCACACGAAGATGTCCTCGAAGTAAACCATCCATTGTCACCGCTGCTCCCGTGCTATGAGCTACAATGTGAAGCGCTTTAGGCCCGATTTTTTCTAACACTTGATTTGCTATTTTTTCGAGCACTTGCAGATACTCATGAAAGGAAGGGATGTTATAACGACTTCCACTTGAAAGTCCATGTCCTTGCCAATCAAAGGTAATGACTCGATATCCATTTTTCAAAAGATGATTGATCAACGCAACAGATGTGGCGCTATGATCCATGTAACCATGCAAAAGCAGAACCGTCTCATCATTTATTTTTATTTGATTTGGAGCATACATTTGCACGAAAATCTTTTCTTTTGCAACCTCTAGATAACCATAATGCCTCTCATTTCCATTTGAAGAAATTCCATAAAATTTGTCATAATTATGGATCCCTTCTGAGCTTGAAGGATGGTCCCATGAAAAAATCGGCTTCTCTTTTATCCACTGAGGTTGAACTTCTTGCATCGCTCTCTTCATTACTACCTCCATAAAAATTAAATGGGCTTATTTGAAGCAATAATTCTTTCGAACAGTCTCATAAGTAGGAGCCTTCTTTCTTTCCCTTTCATACTCTTATTTCTCAAAAAAATTTCCCCTGTATAGAATGATTATTTTTATCAAAAAGTAACCCTATGTTAAGAATTGTATCAATTGGAAAAGGAGTTATTTGATGGATAATGTTTTATTAGCACGAATGTTATTTGGTTCTTCCATGGCCTTTCACATTATTTTTGCAACACTGGGTGTCGGCATTACGATGATGATTTTACTTGCAGAAATCATGCGTATTCTCCGTAAAGATGACGATTATGGGCTGCTAGCTAAACGTTGGACAAAAGGTGTAGCGATCTTATTAGGTGTTGCCATCCCTTCAGGAACAATCGTCGGTGTCATGCTCTCCCTTTTGTGGCCTGGATTTATGGAAATCGTTGGCCAGGTGATTGCCCTTCCTTTTCAAATTGAAATTTTTGCTTTTTTCTTAGAGGCACTCTTTCTCTCGATTTATGTATATGCTGCCGACAGGCTTTCCCCCTTGATGCGTTTAGTGAGTGTTTTTTTTGTTGCACTTGGGGCAACCGCTTCCGCTGTTCTCATTACGGATGCCCATGCATGGATGAATACCCCCCGTGGATTTGACATCGTAAATGGGGAAATCGCAAACGTTCGACCATTGGAAGCGGTTTTTAATCCGAGCATTTTTGTAACTGCGCTACACGTTGTTGGCAGTGCTTATCTAACAGGTGCCTTTGTCCTTGCAGCAGTCGCAGCATTTAAGCTTTTCCGTGGTCAATTAAGTGAACGAGAAGCTTCCTACCATAAAAAAGGGATGATGCTTGCACTTACTGTCGGTCTCCTTATGTCTGTATTTACAGCGTACAATGGTCATGACACCGCGGTCATGCTTCATCATTACATGCCTGTAAAGCTTGCAGCTGCAGAAGGCTTGTTCGAAACTCAAGCAAATGCACCCCTTTCTATATTCGGGACCCCTGATCCAGAAGCAGGACGTGTGGTTGGTGGAATTGAATTACCAGGAATGCTTAGTTGGTTAGCGACAGGCTCAACCGATGGCGTGATTCAAGGCCTAAATGATTATCCTAGCGATCTCTGGCCCCCCCTATTTGTCCACACATTATTTAATATTATGGTAAGCATCGGCTTTTCGTTACTTGGATTAGCAGTGATTGCTTGGGCTTTTTGGTTTTTCAATAGAGGAAAGCTGTTCCCAAAATGGTTGCTTGCTGCGATTGTTGCAGCAGGTCCTCTAGCAGTCATTGGCATTGAAACAGGATGGATTTTCAGCTGTACAGCCCGTCAGCCTTGGACCATTAATGGTGTGCAATTGACATCTGAAGCAGCCACACAATCTGGGAACTTGGGTATGCTATTTGTCCTGTTTATCTCTCTCTACCTCATTTTACTTGTGATAACTGGACTTGTGATGCATTTTTACTTTCACCGAAATCCAGTTTCTAAAGAGTTGGTTTCAACATCATGACGAGGAGGAAGCGATATGAATGAAGCGTATGTTGCCATTCTTATCATTTGGGTGTTTTTGTTCATCTACTCTATTGCAGGCTCCATTGATTTTGGTGCTGGCTTTTGGGCTATGTATTATCGAAACCGAACAGATACAAAAGCGTCTCAAATTGCAAATCGGTACTTATCACCATCCTGGGAGGTTACGAATGTTTTCTTGGTTTTGCTTGTTGTTTCCCTTGTCGGTTTTTTTCCTGGTGCTGCCTTTTATCTCGGAACGCTAATGGTTGTTCCTGTTAGTCTTGTCCTTCTTCTCTTAACCATTCGTAGTGCCTTCATGGTTTATTCCTATTCCGTGCAAAAATATTCAAACACGCTAACAATAATTTCTGGGATCACTGGCTTACTCATTCCAGCCCTTTTGATCAGTATTTTACCCGCCGCAATTGGTGGATTTATTGAGACTACAGGTGAGCGTCACTATATTCTTGTGAATCAGCTCTTTTTAAGCCCCACCTTCTATACTCATTTAGGCTTTGGTATAAGTACTGAGTTATTTTTGTCGTCTCTTTTATTAAGTGACTATGCAAGAGAATCAAATGCAGAAAAAACATACCTATTGTACCGACGTAATGCGATCATTCTCGGGCCCATTACCTTAGCCTTTGCTGTTGCCGCTATTTTCACTCTTATTCCTGAAGCCCTTTGGATGGTTGAAAATATGGCAAATGAATGGCTCTTGTTCTCCCTTTCTCTTCTTGCTTTTGCAATCGGCTATAGCGCTTTATGGTGGCCATCGAAAAAAGTCGAAATTGGTCAGCCAAGAGCTGCCATCCTCTTCATTGTGTTGCAATTTGGTTTTGCGAGCTTTGCATACGGATCGTCTCATATGCCATACCTGTTATATCCAAATTTAACGATACAAGAAGCGTTCACAAATGAAACCATGTTTCGTTCATTATTAATTGGGTACGGGTTCGGCATGGCCATATTAATTCCTGCCTTCATCTGGTTTTGGCGTTTGTTCATGAAAGACAAGCGCTACTTACGAACAGAAGGCTCAAAAGGGTAATTTAATTAAACGCAAAAAGGGGCTGGGACAAAAGAGTTTTATTGATGAGAAATCCGAACGTTATGATCGTTGATGCATCGCATTCGCTTCGGAAATACACTTCGCTAAGGTTGTGCATTGTTCGCATTTTCACGTTCATTATGTCCCAGCCTCAAAAAAGCAAGAAGGGTTCTCCCTCTTGCTTCGCTTTTTTTTACACTCTAAATTTTTGAACCGCTTGCTGAAGCTTTTCTGCCATCTCCGTCAGAGCAGTCGCTGATGAGGTCACTTCCTCCATTGAAGCAAGCGTCTCTTCGGCTGATGCACCAACTGTAGAGGAATGATCCGTCGTCTGCCGTGCAACGACGGCGATGTTTTCAACCGCTTCGGTAACGTTATTCGTTTTTACGGCAATGCTTTGCGCCACTTCATTCATCTGCTTAATTTGCTTTCGCATTTCATCCACGGATAAAATAATCCGTGTGAATTTTTCCGATGTTTTCGCGGAGGTCTTAATCCCTGTTTGGACTTCCCCTTTCACAAGCGCCATCATCTGCACCGAGTTGTTTGTCTCTTTTTGCATCTCTGCAATCAGTTCATTGATTTTTAACGTAGAGTCTGCTGATTGCTCGGCAAGCTGACGGACTTCATCAGCCACGACGGCAAACCCTTTTCCGTGCTCCCCTGCTCGTGCTGCCTCAATCGCTGCATTTAAAGCGAGAAGGTTCGTTTGTTCTGCAATGTTACGGATCACATCTAAGATCGAGCCAATATCCGTTGCACGCTTTGACAGCTTTTGAATCGCGGCATCAGAGTCCTGGACGGAGCTGTCAATCGCTTTCATGTTTGTGACTGTTTCAGCCACAAGCGCTCCTCCCTCATCTGCATGTGTTTTCGTCTCTGTTGAATATTGCTCAATCACTGTTCCACCTTCTGCTAATCTTTGTACTTCTCCATTTAAATCTGTCAGTGTTTGAATGCTGGCGTTTGCCACACTCATTTGTTCATCGGAACCCTTGGCAATATCTTCAATCGCCGCCGCTGTTTGCTCCGTTGCTTGAGATGTTTGCTCAGCGCTTGCCGATAGTTCTTCTGACGAAGCCGCCACTTGATTTGCATTTGATGAAATTTGATCAATTAAGCTGCGCAAGTTTTCTTTCATTGCTTCAAAGGCCTCGTTTAGCTTGACGATTTCATCCTTACCCTTCATCTGGGTTGGCTCTCCAGTTAGATCCCCTTCTGCTACAAGAGTCGCAGCATTCGTTAAGCGAATCAGCGGTCTTGTGATCATTCGCGCCACAATAATTCCTAAAATAATTGCTAAAATAAAGGCTACTCCACTAGCAATTGTTGAAAATAGCAAAGCGCGTTCTGCAATGTTACTAGCAGTGGCTGTTTCTTCTTCAATCAACGCCTCCATCTGTGCTACAAACTCAGCAGCTTGGTCGCGAATATTTCGCGCAAATGGAACAACGACTTCATTTGCTTGGACTATTGATGCCTCTTCATCTAAAGGATAGAGATTAACAACAGCATTTGACAACTGTAGCATCGTTGCATTGTCCCTACGTAATTTTTCTAAGGCACTTAAATGTGTGTGATCTGACACTAAATCTTCATTCATGCCGATATATGTAATCACTTCTTCATTCGCAGCATAAAAGCGGTCAAGATAGTCTTGCTCGCCGCTTAATAAGTAACCGCGAATGTTATTGCTTTGCCGGCTGATCGCCGAGTCAATCCGCAGGGCATATGCACGTGCCTCTTCAACCTCTCCGATAACTTCTTGATACGTATTGTTAACATTATTAAGACTATAGAATGAGTACCCACCTGCAATGCCAAACAACACGGCAACAATAATAAATGCACTAATAATTTTTTGACCAATCGACAAACCTAGCTCTTTTCTTACTTTTCCTTTTCTTTCTTTCGTTTTTCTGTTTTTCAGTTTTTTCCTAATCGCCATTCTCAAAATTTTTCTCCCTTCTAGTTTTACTAAACCGGTTTACCTATTTTCAATAAAAAAAATTGTAGAATTAAGTTAGATTTTATCACATCGATAAGAATTTAGTGCTATTTTTTTGAAATTCACTAGCTTTTCGAATAAAGAAAAGTCGCGAAATCATTGATAAATTAAGGTTTTTTAAAGGGATATTTTTGTAAGCGTTTTACAAAGCTACTTCGGAACACTAAAAAGATCAGCTTAACCAGATTGAAGGAGACACTAGAAATTCTTCACGTTACGTAAGAAAAGCGCAAGACCTTGATCAGGCTCAACAAGTGCTAAAAGCCTGTCAATAATCACTTCATTCGCCTGTGCAATCGATCTTTCTTCGTCTAAACGGTACCAATTGAATACTAATCAAAGTGTCGAAGCATGCTTTCATTTTCAGTACGTAAATGTTCAAGCTCAGCCTGAAATTGACCATCAAGTAATAATTGTTGTGCACTTTCATGTATTCACTTCTTGATTTACGGCGTAAAACTGTTCAAGAAAAACTTGCTCTCCATTTAATAAAAAACCTCTCACAAACCTTTGCTTGTTTCCTTTTTTCTTTCTTTGCCCTTTTACTAGCTAAACAAAATATAAGGCTGTATAAAAATAAAATTTTGGCAAATGCTTTTCTAAACTGTAAAAAAACGATCCTATTTCTCTAGACGCCACCTTGAACTCCAGCTTAATAACGTCCATTTGAAAAGGAGTTAACGCCTATGAAACAGTTCATAAAGACAAGTATTGCATTCTTGCTCAGTTCGACTATTGTTTTTTCCGGAATACAGCTTGAACTAAATCATTCTTATGAAAAAAAGAACGACCTAGCAATTTCTGCAACATCTGAAGTTAAAAATGTCATCATGATGATTCCTGATGGTTTTTCCACAAGTCAAGCGACTAACTATCGCCTATTTAAAGGGAAGAAAAAACCCATTTGGGATGCTCACCTTGTTGGAATGATAAAAACACACTCAGCTAACAATTGGGTTACAGATTCTGCAGCTGCGGCGACAGCCATGGCTACAGGTCAGAAAACAAATAATGGCATGATTGGCATGAAACCAAACGGCGAGCATGTAGAATCGATTTTAAAAATTGCAAAAAACGCTGGTAAAGCAACAGGACTCGTTGCAACTGCCAATATCACTCATGCAACCCCAGCAGCCTATGCAGCTCATGTAGAATCCAGAAAGGACGAAATCGAAATTGCACAGCAAATGCTCGAATCTGCGGACGTCCTTCTTGGTGGTGGGAAGGAGTTTTTTCTACCGAAATCTGAAGGGGGGCAACAACGAAATCATCACCTCATTCGTGAAGCAATCAAGAATGGCTATGAGATTCTTTCAACAAAAGCCCATCTACAAAACATCTCCTCACCGAAAATTCTCGGTTTGTTTTCTTCTCAAGCAATGGCTCCTGCCTTTCAAAGAAGTCACTCAAAGGAGCCAAGCTTAAAAGACATGACAAAAGCAGCGATTCGTACATTAAATCAGGACAAAAAAGGATTCTTTTTAATGGTCGAGGGGAGCCAAATTGATTGGGCTGGACATGCGAATGATGCAGCTTGGCTTATGAAAGAGACTGAGGCATTTGAAGAGGCCGTAAATGAGGCGATTAAATTTGCAAAAAAAGATAAAAATACGCTTGTCGTCATTGTAGGGGATCATGATACGGGTGGAATGTCTGTGGGTGGCTATGATGTATACAAGGCAAACCCTTCCATCCTTAAAAATGTTAAGGCAACAGGAAATTTTATCGCTACACAAATAAAGGATGATCGTAGCAATGCTGCTAACATTATGTTAGAGTATGCAGATCTCATATTAACAAAAGATGAGCTTAAACAGATTGAAGCTACGGATGATGTATCAAGAGCAATTAATCAAATTGTTAGTAAGCGAGCCTTTATCGGTTGGACAACGACTCAACATACAGGGGGCGATGTTCCCATCTTCGCATTTGGCCCACAGTCCGAACGATTCAACGGCTTGCATGATAACACCGATATTCCAAAAGAAATCGCCAAAGCCATGAAGCTGAGATTTGATTAGAAAAACTTGGTTGCCGCTAGATTTTCTGTAAATGGCCCTCTTTACCTGTCATTTGCTGTCTTTCCATTCGAAGATAGCAGTTCAGCGGCAGCCTTAGCTTTTTCTTACCTCTCTTCAGCCCACGCTCTTTCACCCTTAATAATGGTTGTTCAAGAAAAACAAGCCTGTTTTTCCACCTCTCTTTATGACAGGGAGGAATCACTTCTCTTTTTGCCTTCAACCTTTATTTCGAAAAACTTGGTTGCCGCTAGATTTTCTGTAAATTGCCCTCTTTACTTGTCATTTGCTATCTTTCCATTCGAAGATAGCAGTTCAGCGGCAGCCTTAGCTTTTTCTTACCTCCCTTCAGCCCACGCTCTTTCACCCTTAATAATGGTTGTTCAAGAAAAACAAGCCTGTTTTTCCACCTCTCTTTATGACAGGGAGGAATCACTTCTCTTTTTGCCTTCAACCTTTATTTCGAAAAACTTGGTTGCCGCTAGATTTTCTGTAAATTGCCCTCTTTACTTGTCATTTGCTGTCTTTCCATTCGAAGATAGCAGTTCAGCGGCAGCCTTAGCTTTTTCTTACCTCCCTTCAGCCCACGCTCTTTCACCCTTAATAATGGTTGTTCAAGAAAAACAAGCCTGTTTTTCCACCTCTCTTTATGACAGGGAGGAATCACTTCTCTTTTTGCCTTCAACCTTTATTTCGAAAAACTTGGTTGCCGCTAGATTTTCTGTAAATTGCCCTCTTTACTTGTCATTTGCTGTCTTTCCATTCGAAGATAGCAGTTCAGCGGCAGCCTTAGCTTTTTCTTACCTCCCTTCAGCCCACGCTCTTTCACCCTTAATAATGGTTGTTCAAGAAAAACAAGCCTGTTTTTCCACCTCTCTTTATGACAGGGAGGAATCACTTCTCTTTTTGCCTTCAACCTTTATTTCGAAAAACTTGGTTGCCGCTAGATTTTCTGTAAATTGCCCTCTTTACTTGTCATTTGCTGTCTTTCCATTCGAAGATAGCAGTTCAGCGGCAGCCTTAGCTTTTTCTTACCTCCCTTCAGCCCACGCTCTTTCACCCTTAATAATGGTTGTTCAAGAAAAACAAGCCTGTTTTTCCACCTCTCTTTATGACAGGGAGGAATCACTTCTCTTTTTGCCTTCAACCTTTATTTCGAAAAACTTGGTTGCCGCTAGATTTTCTGTAAATTGCCCTCTTTACTTGTCATTTGCTGTCTTTCCATTCGAAGATAGCAGTTCAGCGGCAGCCTTAGCTTTTTCTTACCTCCCTTCAGCCCACGCTCTTTCACCCTTAATAATGGTTGTTCAAGAAAAACAAGCCTGTTTTTCCACCTCTCTTTATGACAGGGAGGAATCACTTCTCTTTTTGCCTTCAACCTTTATTTCGAAAAACTTGGTTGCCGCTAGATTTTCTGTAAATTGCCCTCTTTACTTGTCATTTGCTGTCTTCCCATTCGAAGATAGCAGTTCAGCGGCTAACTTTTTATTGTCAGCCCCATATTTTTTAACGATTTCTTCGTGCAAAGTCAACAAAACGAAATTTATCAGGTCGATGATGCGATTCTGTATATTGAAAAAGCGTCGCATCATCAAGATAAACATAGTTTTTTACGACAACAACAAGCTTATAGCCATTAAGATCAAGCCATTTCTGATCTTCTGTTGACGCATCGATTACGACCATCTCTTTTCGTGCAAAGCTAATTGTTAAATTAAGCTCGTTCTCTAAATATGCGTAAATCGATTGACGACAAATCTCTTCAGTTAAGAATGGGACATAGCGTCGATCAAAATAATCCTTATCAAGTATGATTCGCTCTCCAGCAATTTCACGCGCTCGAATCACTTCCCATACGTCTTCATTCCTACTTAATTTTAATTGCTTTTGCAAAAAAGAATCTGGCTTTGTTACGCGGCATTGATGGACATGGGTTGTTGCGTCCTGACCCATTTTTTCAGCAAGCTCACGAAAACTAACAAGCCCAGAGATGGGGAAATCAAACTTATTTCTGTCGAGAACAATTGAGCCTTTCCCCTGGACTTTTTGAATGTATCCATGTTCAGAAAGGAGGTTTAATGCTTTTCGAATCGTTTCTCTTGATGTATCATACATGTCCACGAGCTCATGCTCAGAGGGAAGCAAATCTCCTGGCTTTTGTTTCCCTTTATCAATTTGATTGGCTAGTTCTTGATAGATCAGATAATATTTATTTTGCACGTTTCATCACCTATGTAAGTGTAACATGGATTATGGATGAAAACAGCATCCACCAAAAGGTGAATGCTGTGAAGATTATACGGTTAAAAGATAGACAATCGACTCATATGGACGTAATGTTATTTGACTCAAATCTGTTGTCGTGTCTTGATAATTTGAGAGTAACACACGAGTAGTCATGCCTTCTTTTACAAGCCCTTGTGAAAGCGCAAATTTCGTTTCTTTTTCATAAAAATTATTGACGACTAGAAGGACTTCATCCTGATAGGAACGAATGTATGCAAAAATTTGTGGGTCCTCCTCAAGGATGAGCTGATAATCTCCAAATGTAATGATGTCATATTCTTTTCTAAGCTTAATGAGCTTTTGATAATGATAAAAAATTGAGTTTTTATCCTCTAGTGCCTTCTCTGCATTGATCTCATCATAATTTGCGGCCACATTAATCCATGGTGTGCCTGTGGTAAACCCAGCGTGCTTTTCGTTGTTCCACTGAACAGGGGTTCTAGAATTATCTCGGGATTTCCGTTTAATAATTTCAAGAATGTCCTTTTCTTCCATGCCTTTATCTTTCATGATGTTGAAATAATTGAGTGTTTCAACATCACGATATTGTTCCAACGAATCAAACTTTGGATCGGTCATCCCAAATTCTTCACCTTGATAAATGTAAGGAGTCCCTTGCATCATATGAATGGTTGTAGCAAGCATTTTTGCTGATTCGTTATGATAGGCTTCGTCGTTCCCATAACGTGAAACGACCCGTGGTTGGTCGTGATTACACCAGAATAATGCGTTCCAACCGCCACCTTTATGCATTCCGACCTGCCATTTGGAAAGAATGTCTTTTAGCGCTTGAAAATCCATCTCACCAATTGCCCACTTCTCACCATTTGGATAGTCCACCTTTAAGTGGTGAAAGTTAAAGGTCATGCTTAATTCTTTACTGTCAGGGTTCGTATATTGAATACAGTGATCTAACGTCGTGGAGGACATCTCACCAACGGTCATCGCATCGTATTTTGAAAAAACCTCTCGATTCATTTCTTTCATAAACTCATGCACTCTCGGCCCATCGGTATAATACTTCCGACCATCACCAGGAGGGATTGTGCCATCGTCATTCGGGAACCGTTGATCTTTTGAAATAAGATTGATGACATCTAGCCGAAAACCGTCTACACCTTTGTTAAACCAAAAATGCATCATGTCATACACATGCTTGCGAACCTCTTCATTTTCCCAATTTAAGTCTGCTTGTGTCACATCAAATAGATGTAAATAATACTGCCCTGTTTTCTCATCATACTTCCATGCTGACCCACCAAACTTTGATTGCCAATTCGTTGGTTCATCTCCATCAACCGGATCCTTCCAAATGTAAAAATCACGGTACGGATTGTCCTTTGAAGCAGCTGATTTTTTGAACCACTCATGCTCTGTAGACGTATGATTAACAACAATATCCATAATCACTTTAATATCCCTTTCATGAGCATCATTAAGAAGCTGATCAAAATCCTCCATCGTTCCATATTCATCATGGATAGAATAGTAGTCACTTATGTCATACCCATTATCTTTTTGTGGAGAGGCATAAATTGGTGTAAGCCAAATAACATCTACACCAAGTGTCTTTAAGTAGTCAAGCTTTTCACGAATTCCTTGAAGATCACCAACACCGTTTCCGGTCGTATCATTAAAGCTCTTTGGATATATTTGATAGACGACTGCTTTGCGCCACCATTCTAGCTGTGTCATCTCGATTCCTCCATTTATTAAAAGACTTCAAATTGACTCATTTCGCGCCAATGCTTTTAACTAGTAGTATAACTTGTATATACAAGTTGGTCAAACGATCTCAAGCATGAAAAGCTTCTTTCTATATCGTTTCCTCAATCGTTTAACAACCATACGAGTCACAGAAGTATTTTTACTTATCTGCACACAAAAAAACAGCATCACCTTTTCAGTGTGCTGTCTTAAGCGATCCAATCTACTTCTCTTCATGAAAATAGATTTTATGCTCCTCTTGTACTTGCACTTGTTGCAACAAATACTCCGTTTCATTTACCCTTTCTAAACCTGGAATGCTAATTCTTTCAAACTCTTGCGGCTCATTGTTTATAGAGACTTTACTGCTTAATGGAACGGTACAATCAAACCCTACTTTCGAGCTAACTCCATCGTCTGTTGATGGATCCAGCTTAGATCCTAAGGCATGATTGATAACGACTAAATCTTTGTCAGCTTGAAAGCGTGTCGCTAAAGCCCATTCCACTTCTTCCAGATTGTAAATGTCAACCTCCTCGTCAACAACAACAACATGCTTTACATCATAGTGTCCAGCAAAGGCGGAGAGAATAACATTTTTTCCTTCACCTTCGTTCCTTTTTTTCATCGACACCACTAGATGGTAACGACACGTCCCCCCCAATGTTAAATGAACATCGCGTACAGTTGGAACCGTATCTCTAAGTGTATTGAGTAAGCTAGCTTCTCGAGGAATTCCTCCTAGTAATAAGTGCTCATAGCTTGCTGGTACAATCGTTTGGAAAATCGGGTTGTTTCGGTGGGTGATCGCTGTAATTTCAATCACTTCTTTGTTGCTTTTTGGTCCATAATATTTAGGGAATTCACCAAACGGGCCCTCTGGCTCTCTTACCCCAGGTAAAATACGTCCCTCTAAAACGATTTCTGCATAGGCAGGTACGTTCACATCAATCGTTTTACATTTCACTACTGGAACTGATTCACCATACAACGCTCCTGCAATTTCCATTTCGTCTTGGCCAAGTGGGGCAATCGCTTGAGAAGCAAGTAATTTTACAGGGTCAACACCGATCACAATGGCAATGTCTAAAGGTTTTCCTTGCTCCTCATTGTTTTTATAAAAATTATAAAGATGTCTTGGCAAAATTAATGCACCTAACCGATTTTTACCGGACACTTGGAGGCGATGGATGGAGACGTTCTGGTTTCCTGTTGCAGGGTCCTTTGCAATGGATAGACCTGCAGCAATGTAGTTCCCTGAGTCTTTTTCATGGTGCACAGGAATCGGAAATAGCTTCATTAAATCAACATCATCACCTAAAATCACATTTTCATGCACGGGTGCATCTTTACTCTCTACCTCCTTGCACGGAAGAGGTGCATCCATCGCTGCTAAAAATCTTTCATGCAATTCTTGTTCATTAATGTTTAACGCCTCAGCAAACTGCTGTCTCGTTGTAGCCGTCCCCGCAATCACCGGTGTACGATAGTTTTCAACGTTCGTGAAAAAGGCAGCTTTGTGACCGTCTAGCTTTTTTGTAATCGCCGCAATCTCATGGTTTAGTGAGACGTTTTTATCGATAATTGCCACTTCATTTTTTTCTTCTAAATACTTCAGCCAAGTCCGAAGAGATGTAGCTCTTTGCATTAAAATCCCCCCTAAAGCATTTCTCTTAACATTTGATATACGTCCTGCTCAGAGGCTCTTCGAGGATTAAATTGCCACATTCCACTTTTGATTGAATCTTTGGAAATCGCTTCAAGCTGCGCCTCTTTCACGTTCACTTCACGTAATTGTTTCGGTAATCCGATATCGTTTCGTAGCTGTGTCACCGTTTCTGAAAACAAGGCTGCAGCCTCATAATTTGATAATCCATGACTTGATTGCTCAATGTACTTCCCAGCTTCCGCATATTTATCAATTTTAGCAACGAGATTATACTCGATCACTTTTGGCAATAGCAAGCCGATAACGACACCATGACTAACATGTGCATGGACACTAATCGCACTTCCAATGGCATGGGCAAGACCTAAATAGGATTGGTTAAATGCCATCCCAGCTAATAAACTAGCCTCTGCCATTTTCATTCTCGCCTCGATGTCGTCTCCGTTGTAGACGGCGCGACGAAGATAGGTATGAACGGTCTTCATCGCAGATAACGCCAACGCATCACTCGGCGGTTGGCTAATCCGAGATACAAACGCTTCAGCTGCATGAGCAAACGCATCAAAACCCGCAGCAGCTGTAATACTCGGAGGAGCTGTCAGTGTTAACTTTGGATCAATAATGCTAACATCCGGTGAGAGATGGGAACTTGTGACGGTTACCTTACGATTTTCCTTATCGTCAGAAAACACAGCAAAAATGGTCACTTCACTTCCAGTTCCAGCTGTGGTTGGAATCGCAACCAACGGAACAGATGGAGCTTCTTTTACTAGATTCACCCCTGAGTAATTTCGAATGCTTCCCCCATTACTTGCCACAACTCTGACACCCTTTGCCGTATCAATTGGACTTCCGCCCCCAACAGCGATCAATAAATCACACTCTGCTTCTGCGAAAGCTTTCGCGGCTTTATCAACCGTTTCCACACTTGGATCGGGCTCTACATCACGATATATTTTATAGGTCATATTTGCTTGTTTGATAGCATCTATGACGTCATTTAATAATCCTGCTTTTTCTACCCCTTTATCTGTAACAATGAAGGCACGATTGGCTTGAAATGGAAGATTCTTCAGCTCTTTCACCTTTTCATAGCCAAATTGTATGCGAGTAGGTAAATGAAAATTAAAAGATGTGTACATCGTTCATGTCTCCTTTCTTTTATTCTTCAAAATCGATATTGATATGCTTCGTCTCTGTATATTCCATTAACCCTTCAATTCCTCTTGTTCGACCTAAGCCACTTTCTTTGTAGCCACCGAACTCGGTTTGTGGATAATTTTTGTTGTACGTATTAATCCATACTGTCCCAGCATCGACTTTTTTTGAGACACGGATCGCTTTGTTAATATCTTTCGTCCATACCCCTGCAGCAAGTCCAAAGATGGTTCCATTCGCTAAAGCAATTGCTTCCTTTTCATCCTTAAACCCTTGTACAGCTAGAACAGGGCCAAAAATTTCTTCCTGAGCCACTCTTGATTCCATTGGTACATTGTTAAAAATCGTCGGAGCAATAAAATACCCTTTGTCATACTCTCCGCCCGTTAGTCGATACCCACCGGTAATGAGTTCAGCATCTTTCTTACCAATTTCGATATACTCTATAATCTCATTTAATTGACTTTCAGAAATGACAGGTCCCATATCGGTTTTTTCATCAAGACCGTTACCAACAACTAATTTTTCCGCTTCTTCTTTCAGTTGCGCAATGACCTCTTCCTGGATCGATTCATGGACGATCACCCTCGTGCCTGCAAAGCACATTTGACCTGCCGTAATAAAAATTGAATTTGTAATCGTTGGGATCGCCTTGTTTAAATCGGCATCAGCAAACAAAATATTAGGTGATTTCCCACCGAGCTCAAGGGCCAATTTTTTCACCTTATCGGCAGCTTTTTTCATTAAAGCTTTTCCAGTGACTGTATCCCCGGTAAAGCTAATGGCATCAACTTTCCCATTTACAGTTAATTCATCGCCAATGAGTGCTCCAGGACCTGAAACGAGGTTCACAATGCCATTTGGGAACTCTTGAATACCTTCTAAACATTTCACCATCGCTAGGCTTGTTAATGGCGTCCTGCTCGCAGGCTTTAAAATGACGGCATTCCCTGCAGCTAAAGCAGGTGCAGCTTCTCGAATCATTAACAACGCAGGCCAGTTCCAAGGGGAGATGATCGCAACGACGCCGATCGGGCTTTTATCAATAATCCCATAGGATGTTTCCGATAGATTGATGGAGCGACCAAAAAGACTACGTGCCATGCCGGAAAAATATTTTAATGTATCAATGCATGCACTAATTTCAATTCGAGATTCTTTGATTGTTTTTCCATTCTCTAACGTAAGAATGCGAGCGATCTCTTCTTTCTTTTCCTCTAGCCTCATCGCCCACTTCATTAATCCATCGGCTCTTTTAAGAGAATGATAGCCCCAATCCTCTTGCTTAAATGCAGCGCTTGCAGAATCTATCGCGTATGTAATGTCGTCAAGTCCTGATTTTTGAGAACGACCAACGACTTCACCAGTAGATGGGTTTATTGATTCCATTGAAAGTCCAGTTTTTGACTCTTCCCATTTCCCATTAATGTAGTTTTTTTGAATTTCTTTTGTTGTTACTGTCATTTTAACCCCTCCGCTTTCAATTAACGAGTCCTGTCCATTGATTAAAAAGATTCGCTTCAATCCCAAATTGATCCAAAATCTTATGGATCGTAAAGCACAGAGGCCATACTCTCTACCTCTTCAACCAAATAGTTCGTTTCATGTCGAATCGCTTTACGTGCAACTTCACTAATCACGACATGGGATTCAATGTTTTGCTCACGTAGCACTTGAATGATTCTAATGCCTTATATCACACCACTTGCACCTGTTAGAGCAGCTACGATTTTTTTCATCATCCACATCCATTCATCGCTGAAATATTTAATTTGATGATAGAAGCCGATCTGGCAGGAATGTGACCAGATCAGGAATATACGTAACGACAAACAAGACAACAACGGCTGCTATAACAAATGGCACAATGGCTCGACTTAATTTTGTAATGGAAACTTTCGTGATTCCGGCAACAACAAAAAGCGCAATTCCTACAGGAGGTGTCATTAAGCCAATGACCAGATTCAAAGAAACAACTAAACCAAAGTGAACAGGGTCAATTCCTACTTGCTCGATAACTGGAAGTAAGACAGGAACTAAAATAATGATGGCGGCTAAAGGCTCTAAAAACATCCCGACAATTAGTAATATTAAATTAATTAGCAGCAAGATAACCCAAGGCGTTTCAGAGATTGAGAGCAGACCTTGAACAATTGCTTGAGGAATTTGCTCCATCGCTAGTAGCCAGCCAAAAACATTCGCGGTAGCCACAATAATCATAATGGATGCTGTAATCACGCCCGTTGTCAAAAGAATGTTAGGTATACTACTTAGCTTTAAGTCTCGATACACAAACTTACCAATGATAAATGCCAACAAGCACCCAATCGCACCAGCTTCAGTGGCTGTAAAGAATCCCGAAATAATCCCTCCAATGATTACTAAAGGAATGAATAAGGCCGGACTCGACTTAATAAATGTATTTACGACAGCCGTTACACCAGCCTTCTCTTTGGTAGGGAAATTCTTTTTCTTCGCATAAAAATAAGCTAAGATAAAGTACGCAACACCTAATAGAATTCCAGGAACAATCCCTGCCAGAAATAAAGCCCCAATTGATGTACCTGCTGTAACTCCGTACAAAATAAAGACCATACTTGGAGGAATAATCGGTCCCATAATGGAGGAAGCTGCCGTGATAGCTGAAGAGTATTCATTATCGTAGCCATCCTTTCTCATTTCTGGAACCATTGATGAGCTTTGAATCGCAGCTACTGCATTTGCCGAACCAATAATCGCTGATAAGAACATGGAAACGAGGATATTAACATACGCAAGCCCTCCTCGCATATGAGCGATTAATGAACGTGCAAAATTCGTTAATCGAACGGTTATCCCCCCGCTGTTCATCAGCTCTCCAGCTAAAACAAATAACGGGATGGCCATAAGACTGAAGTTATTAGCAGCTGCTATCATCCTTTGGGGGATATTAAGAAAGAAACTATAATTCTCAGTAATCACCATATAAATGACACTTGATAAACCAAGAACGAATGCAATCGGTACCCCCAAAATTAATAAGATAGCAAAAGAAATGACGATTGCCATTATCTATCCTCCTTTCCCATTTTTAATGCCAGCACCATTGAACTGATAATATGTATGAAGCTGAAGATAAAACCAATCGGTACACAAATATAAACAACCCACATTGGCAGACGAAGTGCTGGTGTAACCTGGATTAACGCACTTGGAGCAAATGTCTGTTTAAAACCGTAATAGATGATGATCCCCATAAAAATAAGGGCAATCAAATTCAGAAAAAACTGATAATATTTTTTCCATTTCCCTGTTAGTTTCGTTTGGATAAAATCAAGCATAACAAGCTCACCATTTCGAACTGCGATACTTACACCAATAAATGTAATCCATACCAAGCAATAACGTGCTAGCTCTTCGCTCCAAAAAAAAGACGAGCCAAAAAATGTTCGATTGAGAACCTGTGCAATAATCACAATTGACATCAATCCTACTAAAAAAACGACTAAATATTTTGAAACAGCATAGATTGATTGACTCAGCCTTTCAAGTACCACAAAATCCCCTCATCTCATAAAAAATTAAAAGGTAGAGTCTGGGACATAACGAACGTATATGATTGAAAATACGAACAATGCACAACCTTAGCGGAGGAAATATACATAGACTCCTGCGGGGGATCAAAGGCAAGGGTGAGACCCCACAGTGCCTAAGCACGAGGGGGCTCACCAGCCGCCCGCGGAAAGCGAAGTATAGTTCCGAAGCGAATGCCATGCATCAACGATCATGACGTTCGGATTTCTCATCAATAAAATCTCTTTTGTCCTAGACTCTAATTTAAAAAATTTATTGGTTTTTTATTTGATTCACCGTTTCAATAAATTCTGCAATAAGGGGGTCTTTTTCTGCATACTGTTCATAAATAGGTGTTACCATTTCAATAAATGGCTCAACGTTTTCAAGCTCAGCAATATTTTGTCCACTCTCTCTCAATGTCTCTAATGATCCATTATCCACTTCTACTAACTGCTCAACAATCCATAGCGATGTTTCCTTTCCAGCTTCCTGTAGAGCCGTTTGCTGCTCTTCAGTAAGCGATTGGAATGTAGCTAAATTCATTACATTAATATTTGGAAAAGGAAAATGATTTGTTAATGTAATGTATTCCGTCACTTCATAGAAATTTTCATCATTATAAGCTGGCAAATTCGCTTCGTGGGCATCAATGACCCCTGTTTGCAATGAACTATAAATTTCACCATATGGCATTGGTGTTGGGCTTGCTCCAAGTGAATTAAAGATGTCAAGCATTAACGGACTTTCCACTACTCGGATTTTTAATCCTTTAAAATCTTCTGGCGATTGAATCTCTGAAACATTGCTTCCGAGTTGGCGCATTCCACTCTCATTAATACCAAGACCCTTTAAACCAAGACTTTCTAAACTGTCTAACATTTTTTGCGCCGTTTCTGATTCCACAGCTTTCCCAAATGTTTCATAGCTATCAATTAAAAACGGTAACTGCAAACCATCCATAACTGGAGTAGAACCACTAAAGACACCAGACGTAATCAATCCAGCATCAAGTGATCCGTTTTGAATCATTTCAAGCATATCCAAATCTCCACCTAGCTGACGGGCAGGATAAATCTCAAAATTAATCGTCCCTCCCGTTTTCTCGTGAACAAGCTCAGCGAAATGCTCTGCAGCCATATGATATGGATGACTCGTTTGTGTAACGTGACCAAGCCGAAACGTTACTGCCTCTTCATTTTCTCCATCAGAAGCTGTCGCATCATTGGAACCGCTTTCATTTGTTAGCTCACTATTACATGCCATTAAAAAGATCAAGCCAAATAGTGCAATGAAACCCCACAATTTTTTTCTCATTTCTGCCCTTCTCCCCTTTATATTGTCTAAGTAGCTTTTTGAAAGACTTTTAAAAATTTTCTTACTTTTTAAATAATAAAATGAAATTATACACTTTGGTTTAAATTTTTTATTTTTGTATCTTTAAATTCATTCTTTATAAAAAAAATGAATCGCTATTT